>JAUUYJ010000168.1 GCA_030588275.1 Candidatus Zixiibacteriota bacterium
AATTCCACTCCGGTCGAGGCCATCAGAATCCGGCCCGGTTCCACCTCGTAGATCCCCTCTTCGCGATTGCCATCGATTGAGGCACCTTTTCCCGGCAAAGCGGCAAAAACATTTATGAGGTCCGGCAGATCACGAAAAATATGTTTAAATGCTTTTTTGAATCGCGTTGTAGTCTCTTTCTCGCCACTCAGTCGTCCTTCGGAAGTAACAAGATAAACCCGCTCAACCAGATCAAGCTGGCGAATCCGTTCGGAGCGTAATTTTTTTTCAGGTGCCTGTTTCAAGGTTTCGGCCTGAGCCGGCACCCCTTCTTCCCTGATCATTTTGGAAATTTCTGAGTGCTGGGCCTTGATGACATCCTCAATCCGGTGCATCGCTTCAATCGATTCAACCGCTCCCCCCATTTCCTGCTCAATTTTGTGCAGGACTTGCCCTTGATTAAAAATTGTTGTCGTAATTCTTGGCTTGGGAAAGGAGGCGTACTCCGTCTGTATTTGATATTGAGAGTGGCCCCACTTGACCACCGAAGTTCGCCCTGCTGGAATATATTGTGGTGTCATATAGGAAAGTTAATAAAACGGAAAGGTCTGTCAAAGACCTTTCCGTTTTAATTTTGGAAAATTAATCAGCATTTGGAATAGCCGCAACCGCGACAAACGACACATCCTGACTCATGCTCAACTCGTGCCCCGCAGTCGGGACAAAATTCGTTTGAGATATCAAGATCGTGCGCTATTATGCGACCATTCCCAAAGCGACGATGCAAAACCTGTGCGATCGCATCCGGAATTGATGAAATCAGACCACCATTTCCGAAGACTGGCGATGAACCGCCGATCCCTTTGATCTGATTAACAATATTTCCAACCGGAATCCCGGATCGGAGCGCCAAAGAGATCAAACGACAGATCGCTTCGGTATCGGCCATCGTTGAATGACCAGATTTACCAATCTGGGCAAAAACCTCAAATGGATTGCCATCGATACTATTGATCGTAACATAGAGATTGCCATAACCAGTTTTGATCTTGGTTGTCACACCGGTCAGATCTTCAGGACGCTCTCTCTTGATCGTTTTCGGTTTCTTCTCTTCAGAATCGGCCTTTTTTGCACTACCACTTGTCGAGAGAACCTGATCGGCTCGACAGCCATCACGATAAACGGTCACCCCTTTACAATCTAACTGATAGGCAACCGAGTACGCCTTACTGACATCATCGACAGTAGCATCATGAGGCAGATTGATCGTCTTGGATACGGCATTGTCGGTATGTTTTTGCCAAACCGCCTGCATCCTGACATGATCTTCCGGTGAGACATCATGGGAGGTAACGAATATCTCCTTGATGTCGTTGGGGATTTCGTCAAACTCCAAAATCGATCCGGCGGCGGCAATCCGCTCCATCAGATCAACCGAGTAAAAGCCTCGTTTTTTGGCAATATCTTCAAAGTATGGATTAACTTCCAACATCTTGGTGTTATCCATTACCGTCCGTGTAAAACTTACCGCAAAAAGAGGCTCAATGCCGGATGAACATCCAGAGATGATTGAAATCGTTCCGGTCGGAGCAATCGTCGTCACCGTTGAATTGCGCATCCGAGGACCATTACCATCTTCATAGAATGATGATTTTTCCCATAATGGAAAGGGGTTTCTCTTTTTGGCCAGGTCGACAGAAGTTTTATGTCCAACCTCTTTCATCCGAGACATAATCTTATCAGCCAGATCGTACGCTTCCGGTGAGCTATATTTGAGACCAAGACAAATCAGCATATCAGCCCAGCCCATAACGCCGAGACCAATTTTACGATTACTCTTGGTCATAGCATCAATTTCCGGTAGCGGGTAACGATTCGCTTCGATTACGTTATCGAGGAAATGAACCGCTTTTTCGGTTGTTTCATCAAGCAGGTCCCAATCCACTTCATATTTGTACATTGAGGTGGTGTTGCCCGGATCGACAACCGCCTTGAGCATTTTTTGCAGATTGATTGATCCTAAGTTACAACTTTCATATGGCAAGAGCGGTTGTTCGCCACAAGGGTTGGTCGATTCGTATAGACCAACCTTGGTAACCGGGTTTTGACCGTTCATCCGGTCGATAAACATAACGCCCGGCTCGCCGGTTGCATGAGCATGATCAATGATCTGTTTATAAACTGTTCTGGCCGAAAGCTGGGCCGCCTTGCCATCCCGCATAAACGGTTTTTCGGTTCGAGGATCAATCAGATCGTAATCGATGTCTTGCTCAACCGCAGTCATAAAGGCATCGGTGATTGCCACCGAGATGTTAAAGTTGGTCAGTTCACTGAGATCATCTTTACAGTTGATAAATGTCAGGATATCAGGATGATCGACGCGCAGGATTCCCATATTGGCTCCGCGACGGGTCCCCCCCTGCTTGACCGCTTCGGTCGCGGCGTTGATCACTTTCATAAATGAGATTGGTCCCGAAGCTACACCGGAAGTCGATGCGACAACCGAGTTTTGTGGCCGCAGACGAGTGAAGGCAAAGCCGGTTCCGCCACCCGACTTATGGATCAGGGCGGTGTTTTTGACCGCCGTAAAAATCGAATCCATGCTATCGTCAATCGGCAGAACGAAACAGGCAGATAGCTGTCCCAAAGGACGACCGGCATTCATCAAGGTTGGCGAGTTAGGCATAAATTGCAAGTCGGTCATCATGCGATAAAACTGTTCTTCGGTCTCCTTGATCTCCTCATTGGAACATCCATAAGTCTGATCGGGTGCTGAGATGGTGCGAGCTACGCGGCGAAACAGGCCATCGGGAGTTTCGATAATAGCTCCCTTGCCATCTTTGGCCAAATATCGCCGCTCAAGTACTTTCAAGGCGTTTTCGGTAAGAACGGCCTTTTTAATTTCTATGTTATCTTCCATGAGATATCCTCCGGTACTATTCGTCCAAGATTTTTACACAAACATTGTCTTCATCAATTTCATAATCCCAAAATACTATGGGAGCTTCTTTTTTCATAACGCGCAACATTTCAAGGCAGATAACCCTGATTTCCCAGGCGGCGCGAGGATGACAACGAACCTGAAAGATATGTCTTAATTCGCGGAAGTTAGCCGAGATGACAATCTCGGAAGTTGTTGCATTGGGAAGAATATAACGAGCATCCTCTTTGGGAACATCAGCTTTGACCATTTCGCTGTAAAGCTTTTCGGCATCTGATGCGATCTGCATATAAGATTCATAATAAGAACTGTTTTTAATCGCTTCCGGTACAACGATATCGTATTCACGCGTTTTCCCGTACTCAACATATCTTTGTGATTCCTGAGAGGGAGACATCAGACGGTGCCGAACTAATTCGTGAGTGAATACGCGTGACCCACCCTTGATGCGAAAAGTCGCCATCGCATGTTCTAATACCGAATGATGTTTTTTGCGAATAATTTTTTTGATCAACACTTCGGTCGATGCGGGGGGATCATACCGATGAAACGACAGATAACAGGTCCGGCAAGCCCGCTCTATAATATCTTCCGCGCCGGGAGTAATCCCCATGAGAATTACCTCCGGCTTGGCTTCCAATTTATCCATATCAACCTTTTCCAGCACTTTTTCCGTTACACTCATAATAATCAAATCCTTTTAATCCTGATGTCACATTCTTCTTCATTTTTCTTTACTTTTTTTCATTTTTCATCATTCAAGGGCGCACAAAACCCTCCTGCCATCAGGAAGAAAACCTCCTATTGTATTGTTTATCAAAGGGTTGGCGAGCCTGAGAAACGCTTCCCAAGTGAGAAATCAGTTCGTTTACGCCCGACAGTTAAACTATTTATAGGTACGTTAAATAATTCAACGTGTCAAATAAAATTTTCAAAAAAACGCAAAAAAAACACAACATATTGTGGCTCAATGAGAAAAACTTACTCCATATTGTGGATAAACTTGTGCAAATCTTGTGGACAAACCACACTTTACTCCATAACTAACCATCTCACACCGCCTTACTCTTTCAGATGTTTGACCTGACGTAATTTACGAAATAGTTGCATATATTCTTTTATCATCATCTCCTCCGCCTCCGAAATTCCTTCCATCATCGGAATACCGATTTTCAGTACCGCCCTAACGATATCGGCGGTTGTCCGGTCATACTTTTTAGCCAGTTGAATCAGGCTATTCTTCAGTTCGTATGAGACAAAAATATTGAGGCAATGCTCTCCCCTGAGTTTTTTAATCGGTTCCATTTATTCCTCCTTACCGATATGATATTTAACATGCCCAATAATGATTTGAGGCGTGCCGATTTTTATTTGGTATTTAGTTTTCAGAATATTGATAATCTTTTTCCAGGTCTCCTCCTTTGGCTTGGCCCGGATAAGGCGATTGATTGGTTCGGTTTGCGAATGCGAGCAGAGTGGGCAGTCCGCTTCGGTCTCTATATTGATCTGAAAACGATCCGACAGAAAACCGCTCAGTCTATTTCGGAGTTTCTTTAAGGCCCGGCTGTGAACCGCTTCAAGTCTGTAATCGGCCCGGCCGGTCAATTCTGATATGACCCGATATGGCATCCCCTGCAGATAAAACCGCCTGATAAAATCGGCTTCATCCGGGTCAAGGCTATCGACCACATCATTGACCTGGGCGATTATCGCCTCGTTATAAGGGGGCGGAGCGCCAACTTCATGAATCTTCAGATCAGGGTCCCGCCCCAGATTAACAATCCAATTTTGATAAACAATTCTATCCCGTCTCATAGCAGTTCTTATCCTCCCTGTGTTGTTTTTTTAAATTCTGGAACATGATGCGGGAAATCGGAGGATTTGTCTAACACATCGGTGTCGCATGATGGTTGGATTTATTTGTGACATCACATGTGATACTGCATCCTGACAGATTTACAAAAATTAGACATTTGACTTTTGACCGACGTTTGCGCATGTTGGGCCATTGCTTTATGACAAACTTGTGATCGGAATGTGACTGATTGAGCTCTGCAGAAGAAATACCGAAATATGAGATGAGCGGTTTGGTGGATGGTTCGACCGAAGAAGCCCCACGCAAATCGGCCGGGACTTATATTGTATTGCTCTTTATGGTCATCCTCTTCCCCCTGTCCAATCTGCTAGTGGCTTATTTTGGGGATATGGATATTGATTTTAACCAGTTTGACCTGGTTTGGATCTTCTTTTTTCCCACGATCGTTATGCAATGGTTGATGGTCGGCGCTGTCGCTTTGGCGATGTGGCGTGAGAATTCTCCAATGAAATCTATTGGGTTGGCTCGGTTTAAGCTGAAATATCTTGGGATTGGCTTGCTATTTTTGTTTGGATCGAATCTGATTCTATTGAGCCTGCAACAGCTTATGGCCCAATTTGGACTTGAGATACATGGCAATGTCCACGAGATTGTCGAGCAGGCTTCAGATATGGTCTGGTGGTGGTTGGCCGTTTCGATTACGGCGGCGGTCTGTGAGGAGGTTGTCTTTCGAGGGTATGTGCTGACCCGGATGAAGATGATTATGAAGACCGGCTGGGTGATTCCAGTAATTATTGCGACAGCTTCATTTGCGTCGGGCCATCTGTATCAGGGAACCGGCGGTTTTCTATTGATACTTGTTTACGGATTGATGTTTTGTGGGTTGTATGTAAAAACCGGCTCAATCTGGCCGGGGATTGTAGCCCACTTTATACAGGATTTCTCGGCGATATTTATTTATAAGTATATCGATTTTTAGCCACAAGGGATGGCGATAAATTGAGACAGGCGTAATGCCTGATTCAGGATTTGTAAAATCAATCATCTCTAAATTATATGAATAATTGTGGAAGACGGTGCGGAGCGAATCTGTTTAGTTCGGGCGTAATGCCC
>JAUUYJ010000107.1 GCA_030588275.1 Candidatus Zixiibacteriota bacterium
GAACGATTGGTGCCGCCACGAACACCGCCGGGAATTGCGCGCTTTATATGTCTTCTGCTCATTAATCAACCATTGGGATATCAAAGACCAGAACAGCCTTGACATATACGTCGATGAAAACGGCAACCGCTACCTTAAGCATTACCTTATCGACTTCGGAACCACCTTTGGGTCGAAAGGTGATGGGCCGCAAAAGCCGGATGGGGGCTATACCAACACTTTCGATCTGCGGGATGCGTTTGTTTCCCTGATTACGTTGGGTCTGAAAAAATGGCAATGGGAAAATGTCCCTGAGCCGCCCGACATTCCTTTTCCTTCAGCCGGATATTTTGAGTCGGAGATATTCCACCCGGCCAAGTGGGACCCGATCTATCCGATTCCGGCGTTTGAGAACATGACCAATCGGGATGCTTTTTGGGCGGCCAAAATTATTATGTCGTTCAGTGATGATCAAATCAGATCGTTATTAAAAGCCGGGCAGTACTCCCAACCGGAGGTGGAAGATTATCTGTTTGAGATTTTAAAAGCGCGTCGGGATAAAATTGGAAAGCATTGGTTTGGCAAGGTTAACCCACTTGATAATTTTAAATTAACTCAATCGACCAGCCGGATGATAATCAAATTTGAAAATCTTAACCTAAAATACAACCTCTCCGGCTTTAACGCCGACCATATTCCGACCGAAAGGATTCGGTACAAAGTTGATATCAGTTATATCGGTCGGACCCTCATCGGTTTGCGGATAATAAAAAATGAGGTCATTGCACTATCGCCCGAGGATATGACATTATTGCAGAACAGTTATGATGAAGAGAATAGAAAAGGGAAACTGGTCGCCGGAAAGAATCTGTTTAATATCCAAATACGAACCGATTTGGGCAACAGCTCGTGGAGTAAACCGGTTAATTTGTGGCTATGGTATGATGCGATTGAAAAAAACTTTAAGCTGGTTGGCGTTGAACATATAGATTGAGCTATGACTAATTTTCGGAAAACAGTTTGTCTCCTGATACTGCTGGGATGCTTTTCGATTGGTTCAGTCCGGGGTGATATCTCTGGCTTACCGATCACCGGGGAGCGGTACGATTCCTACCTCAAGGCGCAGGATCTGAAACTGCAATCGTTTCTCGAAAAATTATTCCCCGAACGGGAGGGGTACTTTGTCACCGGGCCGCTCGATCCTTTTTTTGATGGCGATTCATCCACGATTGAACTGTACCGGTCGGTTCGGGTTATCTGCCCCGATTTGGAATTATTAGAAACCGGTTACGATAGAATCATCAATGACACCAGTTTGGCAATCATTAAGCATACCGCCTTCATTCATAATGGCCGCATGGACAGGCCGTTTGGATATCGCGGAGTTTTGATTTACCTAGAGATCGACGGTGCAAAAAAACTCATCCAGCTAAATACGGTACAGCAAACTCGCTGGCTTTTGTGGGCGCATGGGCCGTTGCACAAAGGGAACATCACTCTGCCTCCGGAGCGGATCAACGCTTATGCTGAGGCAGTTTCGAGCCATCTATATACCGTTGAGCGGCATTGGGATGATATCATGCTGGGTTCAGCGTCCAGTTATGGGTTGACCGGTCTGCTTGATACGCTTGACCTTTACCGTCCACCACCCGATTACGTTATTTCCGGGTACAAGAATTACAAAGATTTCCTGGCCCGACACCGGTCGGTCTATACCGATTATGCCAGCGGCCTGATTGGATTTATCCCGTCCGATTCTCTGATTAAAGCGATGATAAAAAAAGCACCTCGGACAGTTTGGCCCAATAAAGAATCCCGCATGCTCCAGCTTGAGTATCAAAAATTCTTTGCGCGGGGTGGCGAGATGGGCGTGATTCGAACTTTGACAAAAGAGATATTTGACAGCCTGCCGGGGGGAGAATATTTCTTTGCCGTCGGGCCATCGGGAAAGATCAGATTTGGGCGTGAGCTGTTGCGGGAAGAGGTGGCAAAAATTGAAGTCAAAACCGGCAAGAAAGTGCCGCGCGCCAACCATGCCTTTCTGTTTCATGGACTCCCTTTGCTGACCGCCGGGGCCTTTTTTGTCGAACGGGATTCGGTGACCCACATCATTGAAGTCAATGCCCAATCGGGGCATTATTTCTATAGCAATGTCTCAAAAAGCATCAAAGAGGATATAAAAGTCAGGTCGAACAGCTATATCGCGACTCTTGGGCATCTCTTTGTTGCTCTCGATAAGTTGAAGATACGGTATGATGATATTTTGATTCGTAAGATGTAAGGATGCTGTTTGCTGGCAATTAGAAATTTAAACAATAATTATATGTGCAAAATATTGTGATGATTAACCGCGCAAAAATTACCCGCAATATCTGTTGTTTGCTGGTTATTATATTGTTCGCTGTAACGGCGCCTTGCTCGGCAGACCAGTACCGCTCAACCGGTGAGGTGGCCCTGATTGGTGGGTCGGCTTTATCGCTTGGTTTGGTCGGTCGGGTTGTAAAAAATATTGAAGCGACTGCTGAGACTCGGATGGGTGGTCCGCTTCCGGGAGAGGCCTGGCTGCACCGCCTCTTGGCCGGAACCTATCATACGGGACGCAGTAACTTTTTGGACAACAGGCTTGGCTCAGCCATCAGTCCAATTTCACACGGCATTATACTTGGCCTTGTGGATCTGACCTGGCCTCAGAGACGCTCCGGGCAGGATTTTTCGCAGGATCAATTGCTGTTTATATCAGGGGTCATCACGACCAAAGGATTAACCGATCTTGGCAAGGGAATTTTTCGTCGCCCCCGGCCGCTGGCCTTGCTGGATAAACCGGAATCTCTTCAAGAGCACAAACCAGAATATTTAAAAACTTCGTTTTTTTCCGGTCATACTTCCGGGGCATTTTTCTCGGCGACCTTTTTGAATTTACGTCTGCGATCAATTATGCGTCAGAGGTTTACTTTAGATGAGTACCGACGTTATCGCTGGTCCGCACCAACCGTCCTGTTTGGCTGGGCATCGTTTGTTGGCTGGAGTCGCCTGCAGGCTTACAAGCATCATCCCACCGATGTCTTGGTTGGCGCGTTGGCGGGCTATCTTGTTGGGGAACTGTTTTATTCATTCGGGTTGACCGGAACCGGTGGGGACAGTATCCACCAATCGGAACCGATCATGTACCGCATCAGCTTTAAATTCTAAAGCAGTTTAAGCCTCATCAAACAAACGTTTTGATTATATCATTCTGCAAACCCTGAAGCTCACCGTACGCTTTGTTGATCTGTTCAATCTTTTCGTTGAGCTTGCGCATCAACTGTTTCTTTTCCAAACCGTTTCTAAAAATAATCAGAATATCCTCGTTGTCCCACGGCTTTTCAATATACTGAAACAGCCCGACATCGTTGATTGCCTTGATGGCGTTTTCCTTATCGGCGTATCCGGTTAAGATAACCCGGGGGACATCCGGTTGAATCTCCCGCACTTTGGCCAAAAAACTCATCCCATCCATCTCAGGCATGAGGTAGTCGGAAACGACCATATCGATTTCGTTGTCGGCAATGTAGGTGAGCGCCTGGTTGGCGGAAGTGAACGATTTCACTTCATAATCGGTTTCCAAATTCAAGAATGAACTAAGGCTGGTCAGAACCATCTCTTCATCATCCACAATAACAATAATATTTTTACCCGGCTCCATAATTTCTCCTGTGACTAGTTCATTTCAATTCTTAAGAAAGTCTGGTTCATATTCTGTCGTTGACTCTCTTTAATTTTCTATCCAGCGACCAACCGGTCAATGATTGTTGATAACCGGAAGGACAATCTTAAAGGTCGTTCCCTGTTCCGGTGAGCTGGTGACCTCAATGGTGCCATCATGATCGGTAATAATCTGATGGACAATTGACAATCCCAATCCGGTTCCGATACCGCTTCCTTTGGTTGTGAAACCGGGATCAAAAATCCGTTCCACAACCTTTGGCTCCATCCCCTGACCATCATCGGAGAATTCGATTATCACCCGTTTATTTTTATCATACCAGGTTTTAATACGAATCGTTCCCTTATTGTCAATCGCCTGCGATGCGTTGACCAGAATGTTCATAAAGACCTGGTTGATCTGGTTGGGAAAGCAGGAGATCGACGGTAACTGGCCATATTCCCTGATAAGCTCTATGCGGCCTTTGAGTTGATGGTTTACCAGGGTCAGGGTGCTTTCCAGTCCTTTATGGATGTCAAAACTATCCTTCTCGGCTCGGTCCAGACGAGCAAACAACCGGAGGCTGTTAACGATCGCAACGATGCGATCAAGGGCAGTCAGGTTTACAGCGGTCAGGTTACTGATGTTCTCATAAAGTTTTTTTAGATCGGGGTCGTTTCTAATCGGTTCCGGACAATCGTCCGACAAGAGCCGATCAAATAGTCGGGTGAAATATCGATTAAAGAGGTCGTTGTTGCTCTTGAGGGCACCCAGAGGGGTGTTAATTTCGTGGGCTACTCCGGCGACCAATTGTCCCAAAGAGGCCATCTTCTCTGCCTGCGCCAAGGCCGATTGCTTCTGGCGCAATTCCCGTGTCCGATCCTCGACCCGGCTTTCCAATTCTTCGTTGGATCGTCTTAGATCGTTTTCCATCTTCCTCTGATCGGTGATATCCTGAACCATTTGCAGTTCATACCAGGTTTCATCCGGCATTTTGTAATAGCTGACGTTAAAAAGAAACAGCTTCCCATCATGGAATTTTTTCTCAATACCATAGATTCCGTTTACACCAAGAATCTCTCTTTTATCGACACATTCACTCTCTTTGCAGTCAAGATACCAGTGATTATGATCGGGATCATCATCATCGGAATGAAACATCTCCTGCAATTTTCTATTTTCAAAAACAATTGTCGGGGTGGCATTGATATCTTTCTTTAGCCCCAATCCGACCGGCATCAGGTTGAGGACATACTCAAAAAACTGATGCATCGTTTTACTCTCTGCTTCCAGAGCCCGCTTGGCGGTCACATCACGGCAGATCCGCTGGATGATGCGATGACCACCAAATTCTACCATAGCACTATTTATATTAACGATGATCCTGCTTTTGTCCGGCCTGATAAACTCCATGTCACGAACCGATCCCTGACCGGTTGCGACAACGTTATTGAACAGGTTTTTGGCTCTACCTATCTCTTCGGCAGGATGAAGCTCCCAAACCGGAAGACCTATCAGCTTTTCAAGGGCGCGTCCGGTTAGTTCTTCGGCTCTTGGATTGGCCTCCAGTATCTGACCATTATCGACATCAATGGAGAAGATGGCATCGTTGGCCATCTCAATCATCCGTCTGTACTTTTCCTCCGACTGGCGCAGGCGGGTTAGTTCTGTCTGGCTGATATCCATATTATATCTTACGGTTTCCCTAAAAAGAATGACACAGAATAGTTTTCGTGTCGGTTAATTACTCTGCTCCCGCTTGATCGGTTTAATCCGCCCCATCAAGGAGCGCAACCGCTCGGCCATCGCCTTCAAAATCCCCTTGGTAATCTGTTCATGATCGGACAACAAGTCAATAAACTGATCGCTGTCGATTTTAAGCAGGCGGGATTCGACCAAAGCGGTCGCCGACGTGACGCGCGGTTGGTCATCAAATAAGGCCCACGACCCAAACGCTTCCTTCTCTTCGGCAATTGTAATATCCTGGTCTCCTTGATGAAGTCGGACGCGTCCTTCCAGAACAAGGTAAAGCGAATCGGAAGGATCGTTCTCAATATAGATCTCTTCCTTTGGATCAATCTCAACCTCCTGCGCGATGGCCGCCATGTGAGCCAACTGTTCGGTCGGAACGTCTGAAAAAAGGTCGACATTTTGTAAGAAAATTACTTTTTCAATAGTCGTCAGCATACCTAATTCTCCAGCGCCGGTTTTCTTGTTTCGTATTTGTTTTTCATTACTTCCAAACCATTATTTTTCACAACAGAGTTCAATCCAATTCCCGAATTTTAACAATCAGTTGGGCCGTTTCTCTGGTAACCGGGTCAGGGTCATTTTGCGTATTTAGAATTGCCCGATCCAGATCAGGCGACACGATCCCCTGCGACGCAAAAACGGCGCAAGTTCTGAGCCAGCTATCTCGTCCATCAATCAAATGGGTTAAGGCCTCGGCAAAACTGGCAAACCTGATTCCAAAGAGTGTTTCACCTTTTCGGAGCGCCATCTCAAGCGGAATATCATCAAGCACCGGCATTATATATTTTTTAATATCGTTCGTCAAAAGATTATCCAAAAATTCAACGGCACTGGCGCGAATATTCCGTTGGTTACTTTTTAAACCCAGATAGGCATTATAGATATCGTGGGCCGGATAAGAAAGACCCAGAAGCCTGAAAATCTGCTCCAGATTATGATCCTGCTTTTCGATCAAAGCTTTGGCCAGTAATCGCCCGTGTGGTGTGTCAGAATTACGATGGATTTGCAGGATTTGTAGAATTTCAAAATATGATTTGGTCTCTTGCATAAGAGCTTTATCGATTTTCGACTCACTGAATCTCAGTTCGGAATGGTTGGAACGGAGACGGTTGAGCCCTTTGACGATGTAATACTTGAGGCGAGGGTCGGACCGATCGAGCCCCAGACTCAAAAGGTCAACCGTTTCCTGATGGGGAATATGGCTCATCACACGCGGCAGGGAAGAGCGAATACTGATGTCGATATCGCCATCATTGAGATAATCATTGAGGGTTCCCAAAATTGATTGGCCGTACGAAGCGAGGGCCGCTCGCGCCGCGGCACGATGATTTTTTTGTCCCAGTTTATCCATCAGCCAGGGGATCAACTGTCGGTCGGCCTGATATCCGATAGATGTGATAACCTGATTAACGACTTCAGGCGATGGATCATTCTGGAGCTTTTGAAGCAGATGGTTTAAGCTTGGTCTTCTGAGAATTCCAAAGGCGCGGGCTGCTTCGATGCGGCAAAATTCACAATCGGGACCACGATAATCAATAAGGCCGGCCAGTATCTCCTGATTAATCAAATCCTGTTCCTCAGCGGTTCCGTAAGTCACCGCCGCCGAAACCGCCGCCGCCTGCACAAATTTATTTTCGTCATTGAGAAAAATTTTGAGCTTATCGATGCGGTTTATTGGATCATGGCGACAGACAAAAGCAATTGCATCCCTGAGGACAAGCGGGTCACGGTCATTCAATAACCGGGTGACATCAATTAAGAAACGATCCTCCTCCTGATAGGAGATGACTCTTAATGCTTTCTGCCTGACCGGGCCGTTCTTGCTGTTCAGAAGAGGGCGGACCGCATCTGCTATGGTCCGATCCCTGACCTCAGCCAGCATATCGAGGGCATAGGCGGTTTGCCGCATATTGGTACCGGATAATGAAGCGATCAATGTTTTTATAACATGGCCATCGGCGATGTTTAAGGTCAACTCATCCGGGTTGATGCGCCGCTTGGCCAGAGCCGTCCGGAATGAATTGATATATTCCCGGCGCATCATCACCGCCAGGATGAGCCATATTATGACCAACCCGATGACGACGAAACTTATTTGCCGGATGGTCAGTCCCAGCCACATGGTACATAAAAGCAAAAGTCCGCCGGCCAACCCGCGAAACCAGCGATCGACAAATACGTCGATAAAAAGCTTGGTCCGCTTTTTCACATCCAGCGGGACCGGCAAAAACAGCAGTTCCCGACCGGTCTTATCAACCGAATATTTAATACTCCCATCCTTTCCCCGCAAAAATATCGCCGCCAGCAGACCGGGGTATAGAACCATTGCCGCCGAACCGGCCAACAGTCCCAGCGGGAGAAACATGATTATACCGCCGACTCCGAGAATGCGAATAAACCGATAAGTAAAAATAGCCTGAAGGATAAATGAGACGAGCGAAAGCCAACCGTAGAAACTACCCAAAAAGGAGGTTAGCTTTTTACTGTCAACAACTTCTCTAACCTCTGTCTCGCCAATCTTGCCGGGAACGTCAACTATCTGCTCAGTAGTGAAGGCGGCCCGTGATTCGATCTTAAACTGGTAATCGACAAATGATGCGACCATCATGGTCAAAGCAATTATCCCGACAATCAAGGTCAAATGGCGCGACCTCTTGATCGTTCCAACCACCTGTGACATTTTTTCTTTATTCTTTTTATTCTTCTTTTCCCCCAGATAGTTTCCTCGCAGGCGGTCTGGTTGCACGTTTCGGGAGAGGTGTAA
>JAUUYJ010000357.1 GCA_030588275.1 Candidatus Zixiibacteriota bacterium
CAGTCTATCGCAACCGATGGCTATCACATAACATCGTTCGCCTTTAACAAAGCACAATTTGACCGCTGGGAACTTTACGATTATCCCCGCTGGCAAGTATTCAAAGTATCAATTGCATCGCTGGCCACTTATCTGGTTTTTGAAATATCCGAACCATCAATCGCCTCGACAACACTCGCCGGTGTGGTCGTATCATATGGTGGGATTCTGTTATTAATCTGGGGCCTATGGATCAGCACAAAGGGAAGAACAAAATTGACGCTGATTTCGGTCGTAATATTTTTGACGTTCAATTTCATTCTAATCAGCTACAACCGGGTTCCGCTATTAGAGTCGGGACTTATATTTTACCTCGGGTTGATCTTATTCCTGTGGGTCAAATTCGGACTCAATCGAGTCAATCTCATAGCTCTTGGTTTCCTTTGTGGAGCCGCAATTTTGACGGGCAAAGTATTTGGGTTGGCTTTGGCTGGTGCACTATTTTTTGCGCTCCTTTTTGAGCCGTCAGACAGACGTTTCCGGGTTGCCGGTCTGTTCGGTGCATCATTTCTGATAGGCACAACCTTGCTTCTCTTTGTTCTGTACAATGGACGGCTTGATGCTTTGTGGAGTTATTTTACCGAGCATTCGACCGGGAGCCATGGAGAGATGTTTGCGCTTGGTGGCATAGGGCAGTTTATTACCGTCATATTTTCATTCGGAACAAATGTCAGACTGTTTGGTGATTCTCCCTTTCTGTCAGCCGGATTGTGGACCACTCTTATCTGCACACCGCTGATCCTCAAGAATCAAAACATTGCATCCAAAGATCGACGCCTCATTTTGACCGGCCTGTTTTGGATTGGATTAACCTTTCTGATGATCGCACCGTTTAATTACCGACCCTTGCGTTACTGCCTGCTTTTATATCTGCCGATCTCCCTTCTGATCTTTGCAATTTCCAATATTATCAGCCAACTTCGACCTGGTAATCTGACAAGGTCTGAGAATAAAGGCAGATCAAGGAGCCTGGGGAAAGTCGGCATCATCTTTTTATTTCTGGTTAACAGTTTTGCCATCAGCCATCTGATCACCGATATAATCTGGACCGGAAGTTATCCCAATTTTGCCTTATCGGTCTACATGCTGTCTGCCGTTCTTTCAGCCGTGATCACTTTTCTCATTACAGGTCAACGCCTGAATAAAATTCAGGGCAATTTGATTCAGCACCTTCCCCGATTAATTTTGTTTCTTGCCCTCGGTTCGACAGTCTTTCAATCGCTCCAATATTATCGATGGATCAATTCTGCCACAACTTCCATCTCCGACACAGCCAACGATCTGAAAGAGATTATTGGACCGGATGCGGTCGTGACCGGACCGTATGGACCGCTGGTAACGCGCAATTCCAACAACCCTGCCTTCATTTATTATTTTGGGTTGGATCGGTCCGAGCAATCAATCTTCGACCAGTTTCCGATTACCCATATTGCCCTCGATAAATCTAACCTGAACAGCGCCAAAGAGAAATTTCCTCAGCTTGCGGAGATGGTTGGAACGGCCCGTTATCTGGTTCGCAATCATACTGTCGATCTTCATTTTCTGCCGAGTAGCCTACACTTCTCAAAATGGTCCGATTATGAAAAGGCTGAATATTTTTTAACCAAAAAGCATCCCGATTCGGCAATAGTTTATAACCAACGATTCTTAAATAAGCATCCCAATCATATATCGGGGCATAAACAGATGTTTTACATCACTTCGGAGCTGGGGGAAAAAGAGGCGATGCTCAAAGCGCTCGACCGGTTGTATTTTGGCCACCCCGACAACGCCACCGCCCAACTGTTTGCGGCGCTATATTACAAAGTCTTCGGGTTGAGATTCAACCGTCCCCGCCTGGTTGAAATGTCACGGCAGGCTCTGGCCAATTGCCGTCGACTGGCTCCTGGTGTCGCCGACGATATTGAGCAGGCATATAATCAGTTTGAGTAATGAGAGCCGGTTCGACAGCCCCAAGTTGTTGGTCAAAAATAGGTTGACAAACTGAAAGAAACCACCCTATTTGGAATCTGGAAAAAATATTGCTGTTTTCCGTCTGATACCGCTGGCTGGGCTTTTTTTGCTTTTTTCTTCATTTATTTATTTTTTTGTTTTTTTTGTTTGCACAAATTATGGGGAGTCACGTCATAACCACAGATAAAAGAGAATAGCCGGAATGACCGATGAGATCACAGGCCTGGTAACCCGGTTTCAGGAGGGGGATACCGAGGCTTATACCAA
>JAUUYJ010000391.1 GCA_030588275.1 Candidatus Zixiibacteriota bacterium
ATCGCCTGCATATAATCGCTTGAAAAGAGATCGCGAAAAAAATCGGATGTGGTCGAAATTGCTCCGTCATAAAACCGAGTCCGAATCCGCTCCTTGATTTTGGGCGACAATTCTTCTAAAATCCTGGTCACCTCGGTTCGAATGGCATCATCTTCAATCAGCTTCGCATTCTCACTCATTTTGTCAATTAACTGACTATAACGGACCTTGACCTGCAGGTAATGGAAGCGGTTCTCAAGTTCGGGAAAAAGCTCATTCCAGTCGGTCCCGTTTTCTGAATTTTCAGACAGCTTGCGGCGTAGGATGGTAAAGCGAGAATTAAACTCCGCCTCCATCTGGGCAATCTCGGCCGCCACTTCATAATTGGAGCGAGTGTTGGTAATCCCTTTGCCGATGATACGCCGGTCGCCATCAAGGATAACCGCCTTCGAAGTCGTCGATCCCAAATCAATTCCAATATATACTTTCATCCGTTCCTCAACTGAAAAGTCCAACTATGCGTCAATAAAATTAGCTTAAAACATCGTCCGGAAAAATATCATCCGGAATCTCGACCTGTTCCCGTTGATCCAGCATCTGGAAAAAAGAATCGAGACGGTTTTTGATATTGGAATATGAATAATAGCGCGGGTCAACCAGGTCGGTTTCGATAAACCCAACCGGTATCTGCATTTTCTCTTCAATCTCACGCATCATAACCAGCTGACCGGCAGAAAATGAGTTACAACTTTTGATCGAGTTGACCAGCAACCCATCAGCTTTATATTTGGTGATAAAATTCTCCAGAAGATCAATCCGTTGCGGCAGGTTGCGATTGGTGTAGCATCCCATGCAGTATTCGGCCAGAGATTCAAGCGGATTGTCAGGAGAATGGCGGAACCCGTCGTCATAAACGCCCCCAACACGCGTATAAGTAGAACTGACAAAGACCGCCCCCATGTCGTAAAACAGCTTCCAAAATCCTCGAAAATGGGTCCAGTTCGGTGGACCTTCCACCACGAGACGGAACTTTTCCTCTTTCATATACCCATCCGGCGTAATCGGTCCCAAACCGTTTTTCACCCGGAAATTCACCTCGGCAACAAGTTCCTTGTAATACTCAACGCAATCGGCGGTACCACGAAAAGCGGTAAAGATCGGACCGATATAATAGACACCGCCAAAGTAGGCATCAATCGGCGATGGCTTGTTTTGGGCTGAATCAAAAACCTCCATCAACAGATCTTCCGCCTGAGCCGACAGCTTCATCGTTTCGGACAAGCGCTCATGGTCGAATTTAATTCCGGATACCTTTTCAAACTTGGGGATCACTTCCGTCTTAAGCTGATCGGTGATATATTTGATCGCTTCCGGTTCAATTTTTCCCGCTTCCTGATACGGGACATGAAGCATGGCAATCTCGGCGTTGGGATACAACTGCTTCAAGTTTTCAAACCATTTCATAAAAACAAAGCAACCGGTATAGCTCAATAGAAGCAAGTCGGGTGGTGGGAGTTGTTGTCCGGTCGGACCAATATTTCCCTGAAGCATCATGCCGATATCGCATTTGACGTAGGAACAAACAT
>JAUUYJ010000257.1 GCA_030588275.1 Candidatus Zixiibacteriota bacterium
AACCGTTTGTCAAGGATACCGACAAGACAATTTCCGAATTGGTAACCGATAAGGTTGGTACGCTGGGAGAAAATATCAAGATTCGTCGCTTCGTTCGCTTTCGCCTGGGAGAATAACCGATGGGGGACAAGCCCCGCTATAAACGGATTTTACTGAAGCTATCGGGTGAAAGCCTGATGGGGCCGGGGAAGTTTGGAATTGATCCGGCCACGGTTACTCAGATTTGCGGTCAGATAAAAAGGTTATACGATTCCGGTATTGAGATCGGAATTGTGATCGGTGGCGGGAATATTTTTCGTGGTCTAAAGGCTTCGGAGAGTGGTATGGATCGTGTCACCGCTGACAACATGGGGATGATGGCAACCGTCATCAACTCGCTCGCCTTTCAAGATGCTCTCGAACAAATAGGAATTCAGACGCGCGTTATGTCAGCCATCCGGGTTGACACTTTTGCCGAAAAATATATCAGGCGGAGAGCGGTGCGTCATCTCGAAAAGGGACGCATAATTATCATGGCGGCAGGGACGGGCAATCCCTTTTTTACCACCGATACTGCTGCATCACTACGGGCCGTCGAAATTGACGCTGAGATTATCCTCAAGGCAACCCGCGTAAAAGGGGTCTATAGTGCCGATCCTGAAAAGGATGCTGGGGCGGAATTTTATCCCGAAGTTTCATATCTTGACGTTTTGGTCAAAGATTTAAAAGTGATGGATGCCGCTTCAATTGCCTTGTGCAGAGAAAACAATTTACCAATATTAGTGTTTGACCTGAAGGTCCCGGACAATCTGTACCGGGCTGGAATGGGTGAACAGGTGGGAACGCTGGTGCATTAAACCAGGAGAAGAAATTATGACCAACGAAATAAAAACAGATGCAGAAAACCGGATGGCCAAATCGGTCGAATCGACCATTTCAGAACTTGGTGGGATTCGTTCCGGCAAAGCAACTCCGGCCCTTTTGGACAATGTCAAGGTAACAGCCTATGGACAGTCCACCCCCCTAAACCAGGTCGCTTCGGTTTCGATTCCGGATCCCAAAAGCCTTCTGGTTCAACCGTGGGACAAGTCGATTGTGGGGGATGTTGTCAAGGCGATTCAGGCGTCCGAGTTGGGTCTCAATCCTCAGGTGGAGGGGGCTCATATTCGGGTTCCTATTCCTCCGCTGTCGGAAGAAAGGCGCATGGATCTGGTAAAGCTGTGCAAGAAAATTGGTGAAGATGGCAAGGTTGCGATCAGAAATGTTCGTCGCGATGCCAACGATCATTTCAAAAAGGCGGAAAAAGATAAAGCGATTTCCGAAGATGATATGCATGATGGAATGGATCATGTTCAGAAGCTGACCGATAAGTTTGTCAAGGATATCGACCACCTGATTACCGCCAAAGAGACGGAAGTTATGTCGGTCTGATTCTGAGAATATCTATTAAGCGATAATTAAAGCCGTCTCAATTATGAGGCGGTTTTTTTTATAGACGTTAATATCGGAGTACTTGTGTCTATGGGCATATGGAGTTGAGTGGCTCCAAAGCTCAGACTTGCACAATTTGCCATTTTTCTAACAATCATCTTAATATCCAATGCACAATATGTTCAATTTCAACGATTAGAAGTTGATTACGGGCAAAAATTATAAAAAAAGCAATCAGTAATTTGAGTCTTCCAATATCGGCAAACTGGTGATTATTAAATAGCTACTTTGCATTTTCCGGAACACCGGTGATGTACTCGTTTAAATATCGAGCATGAACCGCCGCTTCCTCAAGTTCTGCCTTCAGGATATCACCAATTGACACGATGCCGCACAGGTTTTTTTCCTCATCCATAATTGGAATATGGCGGATGTGATTTTGGGTCATAATCTGTCCGATATAATTGATGTCATCATCCGGGAGGCCGATAACCAGCCTTCTGCTCATATGCTCTGAAATTTTCTTTGAGGTAATATCGCACTTGAATTTGCACATCAGGCGGAAGATATCCCGTTCAGTAATAATTCCAGTCGCCTTCTCTGAGCTATCGCAGACAATGAGTGATCCGATTTTATGTTTTTCTAATAGCTCCATTGCCTCACCAACAGTTTCGGCTTCGTTGATTGTGACCGGCGGCTGGCTGGCATTTTGGATAATCTCTTTAATTTTCATGTTGTCTCCATTGATATGGCCTCTGTGAACCAATGGTCCGATAATTGTTCACCGAGAGTTTGCAATTTTGATCTTCAATGAGCTGGTGTATAATTAATACGGACTCTATAACGCAGTTTTTTGATTTCTGTTCCGCAGATAACCGGCTCAACATTGTCTCCAATTTTGCTTGCCGTTAAATAGAAGTCGTTGTAGAATATGAATATGGATGAGAAGCTCAAGGCTGAGATTGACAAAATTAAGAAAAGCGGTAATTGCCCGACGCATGTGGCTATCATTATGGATGGAAACGGACGTTGGGCCGGCAAAAGGGGTAAGCCGAGAACCGAAGGGCACTACGCCGGCGTTAAGACGGTTCGTCGCGTGGTTGAGGTGGCGTCTGAAATTGGTCTGAAATATCTGACACTTTATACGTTTTCGGTGGAAAACTGGAGTCGCCCCAAAGATGAAGTTGCGTCGCTGATGGAGCTTTTGGCCAAGACGACGCTTGAAGAAGTCAGCGACTTGATGAAGAACAATGTCAGGTTGATAACGACTGGACGGATTGAGGGGATTCCTCTGATCCGACGTCAGGTGCTGAAATCGGCCATCAAAAGGACGGCTAAAAATAGCGGACTAACTTTAAATTTGGCTCTCAACTACGGCGGACGCGAAGAGATTATTGATGCTATCAGAACAATTGGATCGGAGATTCAGGCAGGGAAGATTGATCCGAATCAAATCGACGACAAACTGTTTGCTCAGTATTTATATACTGCCGACTTGCCCGATCCTGATTTTTTGATCCGGACTTCGGGAGAGAACAGGTTGTCGAATTTTCTCATCTGGCAAACATCCTATACCGAAATTTACATTACCGATACTCTCTGGCCCGATTTCGATCAACTCGATTTTACCAAAGCGATCAACAATTATATTAAACGGGACCGTCGCTTTGGTGGGGTGACAGCCGAATGATCTCAAAAAATCTTGCTCAGAGATTGATGGTGGCGGTGGTAGCAATCCCGACGATAATATTTCTGATATTTTTTGGCGGAGAGCTGTTTCTATACTTCGTCCTCTTTTTGGCCACCGTTGGCATGTATGAATTTCTTAGCCATGTTCCGTCTGGTGGGAAGTTCTCACCCCCAGTTGTCGTAACCTTTTTTGGTGGTCTTGCGGCTGTTACTCTTAATCTTATCGGCTATCCAATTCTGGCCATATACTGTTTGATCGGTGTCGTTCTGATCACGGGCCTCCTGATATCGTGCGGACGGGAAGCGACCGATATTCTGTTCAGCCGCCTGATGTATCTTAATTATGGGTTGGTTTACCTTGCGCTTTTGTATCCATTTATCTACCTGATCCGGTCTGATGCGGTCTGGATGGAGCCATCTGATGGAGGCTGGTGGCTTTTTTATCTGATCGGTTCGATCTGGACGGGGGATAGTGCCGCCTTATTATTTGGCAGTCAGTTCGGCAAACGAAAGCTGGCCCCGACCGTTTCGCCGAATAAGACGATTGCCGGATTCGTTGGTGGGTTTGCCGGAATTCTTCTCATCTCAATTCTATTCAAACTGTTCTGGCTCCAGGAAACGGCCTGGTATCATTTTCTTATTCTGACCGTTTTGATCGGCACGTTTGGACAGCTTGGTGATTTGGTGGAATCGTTGTGGAAGCGGGGGATCGGGATCAAGGATTCCTCCAATCTGATTCCGGGGCATGGTGGCTTTTTGGATCGGTTCGATTCTCTTTTGTATGCCGCTCCGGTTGTCTATGTTTACCTCAAATATGTTTTAC
>JAUUYJ010000136.1 GCA_030588275.1 Candidatus Zixiibacteriota bacterium
AGCTTTGATAATCAGAATAAAAAGAGAAAAATATAAATGGCTTCTAATCAAAATAGAAAAATAACCCTTCTCATCAATGACATCGGTCAGTTGGTGACGATGCAGGGACCGGTTCCTCGGCGTGGACCGGAAATGTCAGAGATTGGTCTGATCGAAAATGGGGCTATCGCTATCTCCGGTGAAGAGATTATCGCCGTTGGTAAGGCTGATGAACTGGCCGGAAAGGTCGATCCGGCTGAAAACTGTGTCGTTATTTCAGCTGGTGGAAAAGTTGTCACGCCCGGTCTGATTGACCCTCACACTCATCCGGTTTTTGCCCGGACGCGGGAAAAAGAGTTTGAAATGCGTCTTGCTGGCAAAAGCTATATGGAGATTGCTCGGGCTGGTGGCGGTATCAGATCATCGGTCCGTCATCTGCGTGACACCGACGAAAAAGAGTTGTACGAGCGGTCCAAAAAGACGATCCGAACGATGATGTCGTACGGTGTGACATCAATTGAGGCTAAATCTGGTTATGGCTTGAGCCTTGAAGCGGAGTTGAAATCGCTCCGGGTGATAAAAAAACTGAACGATCAGGAACCGATGGACCTTTTTGCGACTTTTCTTGGAGCGCATGAATTCCCAGACGAATATCGCGATAAGCCGGAAGAGTACATAGAACTGATAATAAATGAAATGATCCCGGCGGTGGCCAAACAGAATTTGGCCGAATTTTGCGACATCTTTTGTGAGGACGAGGTCTTCACCGTCGAACAATCTCGCCGGATATTATCAGCCGCCAAACAGGCCGGGCTGAAAATAAAAATTCATGCCGACGAAATTAAATCGACCGGGGGAGCCGAGTTGGCGGTAGAACTTAAAGCGGTTTCGGCCGATCATCTGGTGAAGATATCTTCAACCGGAATCGAAATGATGGCGAAATCAAACACGGTCGCGGTCCTTTTGCCCGGCACTTCGTTTGCCTTAGGGTTGGACCAATCGGCCCCGGCGCGCGAGCTTATTTCCAAAGGGGCGGTAGTGGCCCTCTCGACCGATTGCAATCCGGGGTCGTCGATGACCGAATCGTTGCCGATGATAATTTCGCTGGCAGCGATAAATCTGAAGATGACGGCGGCCGAATCACTTTCGGCAGTAACGGTCAACGCCGCCTGCGCCGTTGATCGGGGCGACCGGTTGGGTCGGATAGAAAGAGGAATGAAAGCAGATATGGTGATCTGGGATATGGACGATTACCGCGAACTTCCATATCATTATGGTGTCAATCTGGTCGAAACGGTTATCAAAAACGGTAAGGTGGTTTCTGGCGGATGAAATTAATTCGTGTTTCAATTTCAGTTGTTCTGGTTTTTCTGATTACCGGCATCATTACCGGGTGTGGTATCTACTCTTTTTCTGCCTCCGGCAAGGCCGCTTTCGAATCGGTCCATGTCGGGCAGTTTGAAAATCGGACGATTGAGTTTGAGCTGGGAACCCTCCTGACCGATGCCGTTATTGATATGTTTATCTCCGACAACTCAATTACGGTTTTGGAAAGCTCTCGAGCCGAAGCGATTATGACCGGAACGGTCATCAGTTATCAGCGCGAGGCGCATGAATTTGACCTCTCGGACAACGTCTCCAAATATGCCGTCAAAGTCTCCATCCATGTCAGGGTTGTCCGGGCCAATAGTGACGACGTCATCTGGGAAGATGATTTTTTTGCCGAAGGGATTTATCAGGCTGATTCTGAGACCGAGGAGGATGGTCAAAGTCGGGTGATAGATTTTTTAAGCTCAGATATTCTTGATAAAACAACCAAAAGCTGGTAAACGTCTTATTAATTGGTTAGTATAAAAGATGGGACAAAACTGCCGATTCAATAAAGAAACGGCAGTACCGAAGGAGACTTTTGACCAATGAGTTACCCGACATATAAACGTACCGGACAGTTACTCAAAATTACTCTGATTGCAATATTCGCGACAGTCCTGTTATCCGGTGGAGCGATTGGCGAAATTAACAAAAACGCCGGGACGACCGGTTTCTCCTTTCTCAAACTTGGTGTCGGGGCGCGAGCCGTTGCGATGGGTGGAGCATATACCGCCTCATCCAACGACCCGGCTGTTCTCTATTATAACCCAGCCGGCTTAGGATATTTGGATGGGCAAATTTTTATGGCTGGTTACCATAATTATGTTTTGGATATGCAGTCCGGCTATGTTGCTTTAACCGCTCCGTTCAAAGATAAATATAAAGTTGGCCTGTTTATCGATTATCTGAATTTTGGAGATTTTGTCAAAACCGACATCGACGGGAAGGTTTTGGGCAATTTTTCGGGAGGAGATTTTCTTATCGGCGCCAGCCTGGCGACCAAAGTCCATAAAATGGCAACGGTTGGTCTTAATATAAAATTCATGTCTGAATATGCCGATGGCTACTCTTCGCAGGCGATGGCCCTTGATCTGGGAATGATGATGAAATTTTCCGATTCATTAACCCAGGCCGGGCTCTCGATTTATAATCTTGGTACGGTCCTATCCGGGTTTTCAGCCAGCGCCGCTGACCCATATAAGGATAAGTTACCGAGCGGAGTCAGAGTCGGCGTCCAGCATTCCCTTCGGGAACTTCCCTTGATTGTCAATATTGACGGAACTCTCCCGAATGATAACGATCCGTATGGATCTGTCGGCGCAGAAATATACCAGTTTGATCCGCTCTTTCTGAGGGTTGGATATTCACTCTTCGGCGAGAATTACAAGACCGGTTCTGATACCGATGGGCTGGGTGGTATGTCCTTTGGGTTTGGTCTCGATTACAGCAGTTATCATATCGGCTACGCCTTTGTGCCTTATCTTGATCTCGGCACCAGCCACCGGGTAACGGTCTCCGGTCAATTTTGATGAAACGATCGCTTGGTCTTATCTTTTTTCTAATTGCGGCGGTTATTCTTAATGCCTGCATCGGCTCGGATAAAGAGGCTGACCCGCAAATCCGTAGAACCGTTATCAAAATATTCGACGCAATGGCCGACAGCAATCGAAGCGAACTGGCCGAGCTTCTGGATTTCAAATCGCTCCTTCTACCGGGTGAAAAAGATTATGCGTTATCAATGGATTCTGTACGCCACTTCATTGACAGCGAAGAGATGCTTGATGACCTTATGCCGGGTGGCTTTACCCACCAACGGTGGTCACAGATGAAGAAAGTTGTTGCCGAGTCATTTCAAGCGCCCAAAAGCGATTCGGGCACCGTCCTGGTTACGTTTGTCACCAAGGAAAAAAAATATGTTAGTCGCGTTGGCCTGCACCGCCTCTCCGGAAAATGGCAGGTGTACAGCTTTCATCTGTCTTACAATTAGATTTCCCGGTTACTCATCCCTAATCCCAATAGTTATCAACATTCCAATAATTATTAGTTATCCACAATTTCGTAATTGGTTCACCTATGGAAAATGCTTGTTTGTGGTGAGAAAATTTGGCCCCACCTCGTTCGCTACGCTTAGGGGTAAGATAATCTAAGCTCGCTTCGCCCCAATGGGGCTTTGCTTCGCAGATTATCTAAAAAAAAAGGAAGCTTGCCGGCCAATGGTCTCAAGGGACAGAGGGGGGAAGTCCCCTATAAGAGAACCTGTGGGATGGCAACAAGCTTCCATAACTAAGAAAACAGAAAAATCAAATTTGTCAAGCACTTTACGATAACAAAATTACCGAAAAAAGGGCCAAAGCGCTGATTTTTAGCCATTTTCAGCCCTTTTTTGACTAATTTATTATTTATTTAATTTCTGACAATAGTTCATCCCCCAATGCTGGGCCAACATTGACCATGATCAAAAAGATAGCTTTATGGGATGTCAGTGGAGAAAATCACCCAAAAAAAACCTGCCCAATTCTGGGCAGGTTTTTTTTCAGGTTATTTTTTACCTACAGTTCTATTCAAAAACCAGATAGAACGGTTTTCGGCCGTTATGCTTATCCGAATTATCGCTGACCGCGATCGACATCGATACCGAATCAACCGATACAAACGAGCGGTCGGTTCCATCAGTCGGAGCCAGGCTCCGGCGGAAGACGGCGGTCCAATGAGTTCCATCATGAATTGCCTTCGTCTGAACATCCCAACGTGAGCCATTATGCCCGGAAACATCCCATATTTTTATTCCGGGGAGACTCAGCCCGACCGGTGGTTGGTTAACTGGAAAAGTTCCCCAGACCAGGCTTAAGCCTTCAAAATTAACAAAACCTCCCGGTTGGCTTTCCAATAGGCCAGCTCCAGTATATGCGGTTGTGTCACGATGCATTGAAAATGGTTTTCCGAGAAAACCATCATAATTAATGGTATAGAGATCACCGCTCAGAGCGTCAGGTGTTATTTCGGTTGATGTAATATGAGAATTATCGGATAAATTCGCCAATCCGGTACGATGAGCTCTCCATATCCACAAATCGGCATCGGTCGGACCGGTACCGTAAAACTGCTTTCCTGCAGTTGAGCTGTCGGCAATGCTATGGCAATAGGTGGCACAATCGGCCCCATTGGTTCCGCCATTATCAAACATCAGCATAAAACGATCTTCATTGTAAAAATTCGTATCTCCCAGAGGTGTTCTGAATCGAAAACTGCTTGTCCAGGTCGCTCGCATCTGCCCGTAACGATTATCTTCATCGTTGTCGTTCCACTTGGCCCAGATATATAGAATCGAATCGTCCGCGACCAACGCCTTCATCTCCACCGTCAAGCCAGTCGTGAATACACCGGTTGAGTTATAGGCCGCCTCGGTACCGGTTGGAATTGAAACCGCTGTGATCGTATCCCAGACTTCAGCAGTCAGGGCATTATCAATCGTCGGGTCCTGATGAGCCTCAGCGATTAACCTGATAATCGGATCGGGGATCGGATCGGTTCCGTTATCGCCATCGTCGGAACCACAGGCGGATATCATAACAGTTACCACAAACAGAAAAATTATGGGAAGGATAAATTTTTGCATCATGCCTCCAGATTCGGGAAAATAACTTCTGTATTATAATAAACTACCCATTCCGGTTTTTGTCAAGACAAGCTAAATTCGCTTAATAATGACCAGCGTCAAATCATCCATTATATGACTCTTGTCGGCAAAGGCACGGACCGCCTGAATAATACCGGCCCCAATATCAGCCGCCGGCAGGTTTTTGTCTTCTCGTATCATATCCAATAACCGCTCGGTCTCGAACTGCTCTTCGGAACTATCTTCCGCTTCAATTATTCCATCGGTATAAAGGCACAGGATATCACCCGGATTCATATATACCGGTCGTTCTTCATAGACCGCCTCCGGCCTGATTCCCATGATTAACCCACCCTCGGTCAATTCGACCACTTCACCGGAGGCTCGATACAGGATTCCGGGATTGTGACCGCAATTGGAAAAGGTAAAGATAGAATTTTTGGTATCCAGAACGCCATATATACCGGTGACGAAATTTTCTGGTTTCAAAGATTCGCATAGAAGGTTATTGACCTTGCGACAGATGGTTCGGATGGCATAGTTGTTTCTGATTTCGGCAATCAACGAGGCCCGAAATGAGGCCATGATAAGTGATGCCGGAATTCCTTTGCCGGAAACATCGGCGATGGCAATTCCCAATTGATTATCGACGATCCGAATAAAATCATAATAATCGCCGCCGACCTCGCCGGATGGGATATTCGTCCCCCAGATATCGAAATTCTTTATCTTCGGAACCCCTTTGGGCAAAAATGTCGACTGGATCGTCCGGGCTATCGACAGTTGCTCTTCAAGTTTTTTTTGCTCCAGCATAATCTTGTGCATTCGAGCCCGCTCGATAGAAAAAGCGGCCTGAGGCGCAAAGGCGGACAGAATGTCGATATCTTTGATGGTGAACGCTTTGGGGTCATTGTGCTCCAGGTTGATAACGCCGATCAATTTTTCATCGAGCATGATCGGAACGACAATTTCCGATTTGGTTTCGGTCCGGGCATCGATATAACGGGAATCTTTTGAAACATCCCCAATCAGTTCGGCCTGCCCGGTTCGGGCAACGGTGCCGACAATTCCCTGACCGATTTTAAGGTGCAACTCCGCCTCCGGGATATCGCCATAGCCAATTGATGTGATCGACTCGACATCGCTACTATTATCCTCAATCAGATAAACGCCGCCAGCGTCAAACTCGACCACTTTTTTGACCGCCTGAAGGATGCCCAACAGCACCTCATCCAGAGTCAGAGAACTTATCAGCTTTTTACTGACCTCAAAGAGGGTTTTTCTCTGGAGGGCTTGATTTTTAATCGTTCGATACAAACGGGAGTTATTAATGGCCAGCGCGATCTGGTCAGACAGGAGGTCGAGCGTATCCAGGTCGGACTGAAGGAACTGACCGTCCCGCTTATTGACTGCCGCCACCACTCCAAAAAATTTACCTCGTAATTTTAGAGGAAAGCAGATCAGCGAATGAGGAACAAAACCGCCGGTACCGTAAATTTCGGCGAAAAATCGATCATCCTCGGTCGGGTTGTTCGATAATACCGGTTGATGATGTTCCGCTACCCATCCGATGAACCCTTGCCCAACTTTGAAAACCATCTGGGTCGGCTGGTTACTGCCGGTCGAAAATCGACCCCGCAAGGTTTTGGTCGAACCCTCATAGCGATAAATCATCGCCGCCTCGGCATCGACCGCCCGACCAACTAAGCGCATGACGTTGGCCAATAACGCTTCATACTCAATTGTTGAATTGAGTAGGTGGGCCGCCTCGATAAGAATCGACAAATTTTCGGCGGTTCGGTTGGATCCGTTTATACGTTCAATTAACTCTGACATAACCGGAATCTACCATAAGCCCGGGCATTGTCAATCAGAAAGTGGGGGAGGGGGGACGATTCGTGCTATACGATAAGAGTCCTGATAATATCCAGCCGGTTTTTTCTTTTGTCAACAATACGGTCTCACCGGATATACTCTGCTGGGAACAGTTGCAGTCATCCTGAG
>JAUUYJ010000180.1 GCA_030588275.1 Candidatus Zixiibacteriota bacterium
GCTGGCTTCTGATGAGAAGGGAACCAGCGTGGCGGCGACAAACGAGACGATAAACAGACCAAAATACATAGCTAATTATATGTTGATATAGTGTGAGAAGGAACCGAATAGTTTATTAATTTTTTAAATTCGCATCCACATTGAAATTTTCTAAAGCTGAGGGGCATCTGGTCGCCGTCTTGAGATCACATTTTGTGACTTCAAGTTTGTAAACTCTGAAGGGAATATGTTTTCGTGGTTGGTGTACGTCCTCGTGCACCAACCCTGAGAAAGCCGGGCTGGTTATTCGGGCTATAGATTGACCGTTTTCCAGTAGCCGATCTTGGTTGCTTGCAGAAGATGGTGAGAAAGAGATTGCAAAGGATTATCGGTGGAGTAGTTGTTGAAAAGCTGGCAGACGGGGACGACCGCCAGCCACGAACACTCCAATTACTTATTAAGGGGCAGACGAGGACGTCCCGCAAGGGGATGCAATCTGCCGCCCACAAAAAAGAATCTATTATGTGTCGAAACCACAGGGGTTTCGACCTACAAAAAAATAATTTCTACCACTCATACTCGACTCGAAGCGCACGACAGCTTAAAAGTGGCTTCGCCCCCCCCCTCACATCCACAGATTACGATCTAACGACCGGTAGCCGATGGCCTCGGCGATATGAGGAGTGTCGATCATCTCACATCCGGCCAGATCGGCAATCGTCCGTGCCACTTTCAAAATCCGATCGTACGCCCGGGCCGACAAACCCTGCTTGCTGATCGCCATATCCAAAAGAGCTTTCCCCTTATCGTCAATGAGGCAGATCTCCCGAATCTTTTGCGACTCCATGTGGGCATTGCAGTAAATCGTATCGCTGGCTTCAAACCGTTTCTGTTGCATCTTCCGGGCGGAGTTGACCCGTGCCAGAATCTTCTCCGATTTTTCACCACAGGTATCGGAGGAGAGTTCTCTGATATTAACCGCCGGAACTTCGATATGAATATCGATCCGATCCATAAGTGGCCCAGAGAGGCGAGACATATATTTTTGAATCTTACTAGGGTTGCAGGTACATTCGTGCGTGCTGTCACCATGATATCCGCAGGGACAAGGATTCATCGCCGCCGCCAGCATAAAGTTGGCCGGGTAAGTAAGAGACATCGCGGCCCGGGAGATAGTTACAAAACCATCTTCCAAAGGTTGACGCATCACTTCCAAAACTTCACGACGGAATTCGGCAATTTCATCCAAGAACAGAACGCCATGATGCGCCAGCGAAACTTCGCCCGGTTTGGGGTACGAGCCACCACCGATCAAACCAGCGTTGGAGATGGTATGATGCGGATCGCGAAACGGTCGGGTGGCGACTAAGGCTTTGTCGGCGGTCAACCGTCCGGCGATAGAATGGATTTTGGTTGTTTCCAGCGCTTCCGGAAGAGACATGTTCGGCAGGATTGTCGGCAGGCGACGGGCCATCATCGTTTTGCCCGATCCGGGCGGGCCGATCAGAATAATATTGTGCCCACCAGCGGCGGCAACTTCCATCGCTCGCTTGGCCGATTCCTGACCCCGAACGTCTGAGAAGTCGATATCATGCTGGCGCGATTCTTCAAAAATAGATTCGAGATTTACTGTGTACCGTTCGATTGCCAGCGATCCTTCTAAAAAGGCGATAACATCGGAGAGGGTTTTAATCGGATAGATTTCAACATCCCCCGCCATCGCCGCCTCTTTGGCATTGGCAATCGGCACGATCATTTTTTTGCCACCCATATTGGCGGCATGAATTGCCATCGGCAGGATGCCATTAACCGATCTGATCTGTCCATCAAGAGCCAACTCGCCGACCATGACAAAATCATCATAATCATCTCGCAGTATCTGACCGGTGGCGGCTAAGATGCCGACCGCTATCGGGAGGTCGAAGCCGGAACCTTCTTTTTTGATATCAGCCGGAGCGAGGTTGATCGTTATCTTTTTGGCCGGGAAAACAAAGTCGGAATTTTTGATGGCCGATTGAACCCGCTCTTTCGATTCCTTAACCGCCGCATCCGGCAGGCCGACGGTAACGAAACAGGGGAGCATCTGTTGGATATCCGCTTCGACTTCGACGGTGTAGCCGTCGATTCCGGCGGTAGCGGCGGAAATTATTTTTGCTATCATAATTATTCTTTTCGTAATAGGTGTTCTTGGAAAGGTAATGAATGACTGAAAAAATGCAAATCACATTCTGTCAAATGATAGAAAAAAAGAAAAATTGGGATGGATCAATAACTGATTATCAGGCGATTGATGTTACTTTGCGTCGTAGTAAAAGATGTCGGATGGTGTTGGCCATTTCGGTGTTTTTAAAAGGTTTGGTCAGGATACCGTCGGCTCCGATGGCAAGCAATTTTTCGGTACTGTATTTACGGCTGTGTCGGGTCAATAGTATCACCGGTATGTTATAATTATGTGCCTTGATATCACCCATAAATTCAAGGCTGGAAGGATTTTCCATATCGGCATCAAGCAAAACAATAGAAATATCATTATCCTTCAGGATTTCCATCGCCGATTGACTGGTAGTGGCAGTTATGGCCTTGAATCCTTCCAACTCCGCCACAAATTCCAGATGCCCAAGAATTAGTTCGTTATGATCGACGATTAAAACAGTCGGTTTTCCATTTTTCATCACCCGCGTTATCCGGCGGTTGAGGTCGTCGGGCTGGATCGGCACGGTCAAAACGTCGCAGGCACCAAGGTCAATCGCGCGCTGAACCATTTTAATTTCGCAATCGGTACTGGTTAGGATAAATGGGAGAAACATCTGCTTTGGATTACTTTTGATACTGTTGAGGAAGACAAATCCGGTCCCCTTCGGAGCAAAGACATCACAAATAACTAAGTCGATCCGGTAATCTGATTGCAGGGCCGTTATCCCACGCCGAACCGATGTTGCTTTGTCGGTTTCGTGGCCAAGGGCGGTCAGTTGACTATCCAGTTTAGCCAATATATCGTCATTGCTGTTAACAAGCAGGATTTTGGAAGGGCGAGGAGTCATAACAAATTAAGCTTTCCATTTCTCAGGCGACGTATCAGGGCTGTTGCAACTATATTATTACTTATCGGCGGTCTATCAATTTCTCTTACCGGAAAAGTTAAGCCGTTTGGTATCAACATGATGCACTTGTCATCTTTGGCTTATCGTGGATTACATGGAACCATGATGAGAATTTGAATGTTACAGATATATCGAACCGACTGAAATTGCGCATTAGAAATGGAGCATTCGATGAATTTACAAAAGAGTCAATCGGGGATTAGAGATAAAGTGAATTATGGAGCGAGAATCACAGCTTTTGTCAGTATGGTCACCGCGGTTCTTATAATATTTGCAGTTTCAGGATGCAGTGACGGCGGATCAGATAATCCTGCCTCCAGCAATGATGATGGTGGTGGTACGACCCTTCCCGATACCGTATTTTACTCTGATGTTCAGCCGATATTTTCCGGAAATTGCGCCGGTTCCAGTTGTCATATTGGGTCTGCAAGTCCCGGTGCCGGTCTGCTTCTCGACAGCCGGGCTCATATTTTGGCCGGATCAAGTGGTGGTCTGATCAAAGTTGTCACCGCTGGAGATGGGGCCAACAGCGAATTGTACAAACGGGTGGCCGGGATTAGCACACCTCGGATGCCTCTGAACAGTTCTTCTTTGAGCCAGACAAATATTGATATGATAAAAAAATGGATTGATGATGGCCTGCTCGAATAACGGGTAGGCTTGGAATAGATAAATAAAAAAAATGTGCGACTGATAAATTAATGATATCTTCCTCTCGTCGCAGAACAGAGGCAGAGGCACAGGCAAAAAGGGATGAGTATGAACGAAAAGAATGACAGAAAAATAAAAAGCAACCGGAGCGTTTTGGTTTTGGTCTGGTTATCGATAACGACAATGATAATGCTCCAACTGTTCGGTTGTACCGATGAAGAGTCGGGTATATTAAATAGTTCGGGGGGGGGGGATGGGGACACGACCACAATGGCCGACACCACATTTTAAACCGATGTTAAATCAAGCATCGATCACAATTGCGCAACCGCCAACTGTCATTCCGGACCGACCCCGGAAACCGGTCTGAATATGGAAAGCTATAGTCAAATTCTTGCCGGATCGGATAATGGTATTGTGGTCTTCAAGGGGAATTCCCAACTGAGCCTGATCTATCGCACCTTAGTTGATATTCAGCCGAAGATGCCGGTTGATACCGATCTCCCCCAGCCCCAAATCGACAGCCTTCGGAAATGGATTGATGATGGGTTATACGAAAGCAGAAATTAGCCAGCTTATAAAATCCGATTGATCATAAATCCCAGCCTTAAATAATCGGTTTCAAACGGATCGGGCGAGCCGGCCAAATACTGGGAGGCATTCATCCGCACCTGATTGGTGACAAACAGTTCAAATATATGGGCGCCGGTTTCCAGTTCCAATCCGATCGCTCCGGGATTGTGCCACGAGTTTTTCTCAGATAATGTAACCGACCATTCCCCAACCACCGACCAGAGGTTACCCAAAAAATACTGAGCATGCGTTCCCAGCACAAAGCTGTTGTCGATCTCTTTGGAGCGAATGTCACGATTGTATAAATAAGATGGAATCAGCCCAACCGCCAGGTTGGATGTCGGTTTGAGATCGACGATTAATTGTCCAAAAAATTGGTAATGACGTTTATGCCTCTTGGAGCGGACAAAAGCGTTTCCATCTTCGTCAAAGCGAATCGTTTCGACCGGGCTGAGTGATCCGCCAACACGGATGGCGGTCATAATCGGTAGCGAGCTTTCCCCCTCTGTTTGCCATAGTTGATGCTTGAACCACAAATCAACATTGTCATCGACATTACTTCGCCCCAGCGTCATTATTAATTTCTCAGTCAGAGCATACCCCAACGCAATCCGCATTCTCACCGGGCCGTCAAACCCGAAGAGGTCTTCATAGCCATCTTTGATCGTCGGCAGGAAACGATGAGCGATCTCAAATTCAAAGCGGCCCTTATCCAGGCCATGCGAAGTTGGCAGACCGATAACCGAGGTAGAATGAAAAACGGACGACTCAATCGCCACTTCCGGCTCGGACCGTTGCCATTTGGATTGAGCGAAGGTTGGAATTGCAAAAAATATGGTCATAAAAATTGACAAATAGATTGTTCTGTGAATTGCCTGGTTCATAATACCCCCGCCCTGTTATTGAGCAACTTTGAGATTGAGATTTACCGCAACGTTTATCCGTTCGTCAGCTTCCATAAACATCAATTTGGGAACTTCGATATCATGGCTGGAAAGAAGAATGATAAATTCAGATGTTACGAAAAGTTTATCGCCGGTGCCGGCGCCGGTAACCTGTGCGACAATTTTTAAAGCATGATCTTTTCCATGAATGTTGAACTGACCAGAACTGTAAACCTGGTGAACCGAATCTGAACTCTGCGTAACGCTGTCGATGGTTCCCTTATATGAGGCGTAGGGAAATTTGTCGGTTTCCAGATAGTTCTCTTTCATATGCCGATTATACATACTATTGCCGGCA
>JAUUYJ010000208.1 GCA_030588275.1 Candidatus Zixiibacteriota bacterium
CGCAGATTGACTGGTTGGGCACGGCGACGATCAATCTGGATGATCCGGGAAAAATCCATATCATCTGGGAAAATTTTATGAACCCAATGACGATTGCCGACAATTCAGATATCCTGACAGTTAATTTCAGATCCGATTCAGGGGCGACCGGAACCGCCTTTGTACGGTTCATGGTCAACACAGAATTGGTTAATGATATTGGCGATCCACTTACAATATCGTTTCAGGATGGTAGTATAAGTTTCGTGCCGCTTGACGTCGATGATAATGAATCTGGCCTACCCCGCCAGTTCTCACTTAGTCAAAATTTCCCCAACCCGTTCAACCCAACGACGACAATTGAATACAACCTCGTCCGACCGGCTGACATATCATTGGAAATTTACAACGTCGCGGGACAGTTGGTAGATCGAATCGATATTGGATATCAACAAGCAGGGCTCCATCGGCTGAATTATTCGGGCGAACGACTCGCCTCCGGAGTTTACAATTATCGCTTAAATGGGGCAGGCCAAGCGCTCAGCCGAAACATGATACTTCTGAAGTGATGGTATGAAGAGCTGATTGCTCAACAAGTAGTAATAAAGAAACTGGATAACAGAACCGGTCGGGTAATCTCGGCCGGTTTTTTTGTCAGTTGTACAAAAATGAGGTAGGGACGGAAAAATAGCGGAGACCGCAAAAATGACAATAGGAGAGGCAGGGTAGAAATAATCAAAAGCAAAAAAAAATCGTGCACTCGGCCTGAATTTCTCGCTTGACAGCGACGATTATAAAAATATATTAAGGCTCGCTATTGACTGGTCGGTTGATCTTTGGCCAGATTTCTGATCCTTAGGAAAATCGGTGGTGTAGATCTGAATTTTGATCCTCTTGCTGGGGGATCGTCCAACGGCAGGACATGCGGTTCTGGTCCGTATAATTGGGGTTCGAATCCCTATCCCCCAGCCAAAACGTAACCATTCATAATTCAAGCAATTGCAAATTTGGGCGAATCTTATTGCGAAATCTGATTTGACCTAACTATCTTGTAATCACCACCTTAACAAAGTTTGCATCTCTGTCTTATCGATATTACAGCCCCGGAGTCAGATTTTGTTAATTTAGTGGACATATCGGGTCGATAAAGGATATATTACCCTGTATTCACCGGGCTTGAAGGTGTCATATTTATAGAGATGTCTTGATTGATCACAGAGATACCTGGAATTTTTATGCTGGAACAACTTATATATTTAACAGTAGTTGCGGTCGTCATTATTATACCTTTGGTATATTTTCGTCGTTTTAAAAGGCAGATGCAGGAATCTCAGGATAGACATGAAACAAACATTGAGTCCGGAATAAATGAACCGGTCACCCTGCACCCCAAAATCGACCCTAATAGCTGTATTGCGATAGGTGCCTGCGTTGATGCCTGCCCAGAGGGAAAAATCCTGGGAATCGTGGATGGTAAGGCCACGATCATCTCACCCACCAAATGCATCGGACATGGAGCTTGCTTAGGTGCTTGTCCGGTTGATGCTATTACCCTGGTGTTCGGAACCGAGTCAAGAGGGGTTGAAATCCCACATGTTAAAGAGAATTTCGAAAGCAATGTTGAAGGCGTTTACATCGCTGGAGAACTGGGTGGTATGGGCCTTATCAGAAATGCTATGACTCAGGGTAAGGAGGCGGTAGAATACATAATCCGCGATCTGGATGCCAATGGAAACGGATATCATGACCTGGCAATTATCGGAGCCGGAGCGGCCGGAATTTCAGCGACATTACAAGCAAAAAAGGAAGGTCTGAAAACGGTAACGATTGAGCAGGAAACCGATTTGGGAGGCACTGTGCTCAGTTACCCACGTCAAAAACTGGTGATGACCCAGCCGATGGATATCCCTTTGTATGGCAAATTCAATAAGCGGGAGATTCAAAAAGAAGAGCTATTGGAATTATGGCATAAAATCGCCGCCAAAACCGGGATAACAATTAAGACCGGTGAAAAAGTGGAAGAGATCAATCGAGCTGATGATGTCTTTAATATTAGAACATCCCGATCAGTTTATCAAGCCAAACGAGTTCTCTTAACAATCGGGCGTCGCGGAACCCCGCGCAAATTGGGAGTCAACGGTGAAAAGGGCCAAAACGTTACATACAAGCTTTTGGAACCCAGCCAGTATATCGGGAAAAACCTGTTAGTCGTTGGCGGTGGGGATAGCGCCATTGAAGCGGCTGTCACATTGGGCGAACAGGAAGGCACCACGGTATCATTGTCTTATCGGAGAAGCCAGTTTGGGCGAATCAAAGATGATAATCGGAAACGACTCGAAACAGCAGTCGCCTCCGGAAAAGTTATGGTGTATATGGAATCTGCTGTAAATGAGATTTTCCTGGACAAAGTTGCTTTGGAGCAAAATGACACTATCATTAATCTACCGAGCGATTATATATTTGTTTTGATCGGCGGAGAACCGCCGACCGCCTTTTTGCAAAAAATCGGAATTAAGATGGATACGAAATTTGGAGTAAAATGAAAATTCGACCCTTATTTATATTTCTTTTTATCATGTACCTAATCGGTTTTTGCGGGATTGCTTATTTAACTATCGATGGATGGGATTATTATCTCTTGCCGATAAAAGAGCGGCCCCATTCCGTACAACATTCTATGCTAAAGCCGGGAGGAATGCTCGGCCACGGCGTGGGAATCATCGGCACTGCAATGATCCTACTGCTCTTTGTGTACTCGGCCCGCAAGCGAAATTACTTTGGTCTGCGATTCGGGCGGTTGAGTAACTGGCTCAATATCCATATTTATTTGGGAATAATGGGGCCACTTCTCATTACCGTACATACCGCCGGAAAACTTCATGGACTCGTAGCAATTAGCTATTATTCGATGGCGGCGGTAATGCTTAGTGGCATTCTGGGACGCTACATTTATATCCAAATTCCACGAGACGAGTCCGGTGACGAACTTGAAGTCAAGCGCATAAATGAAAAAAGCTCCGAATTAAATCAAAAGCTGGCGGCGACCTATCAAGTTCCCGACGAGGTCATGAGCCGAATCGGCCAATTGACGCATGTGTATGAGGGGGTTTCTGCCGGTGGAGCGAGTGCCTTGGTTTCGGTTATGATTGATGATCTCACTCGGCCTTTTAGGTTTTTTCGGCTTAAGAGATTCATTGAACGAAGCCACCCCGAGATATCGGCTCAGGCGGTTGGTGTTATTATGGCTTACTCTCGTAAGAAATCTCTTTTGTACCGGCGCCGCGCCTTCCTCAAACCGCTTTGCACCATGTTTCATTACTGGCACGTTATCCATAAACCGTTTGCATGGACGATGATCTTAGTCATGATCGTTCATGTTACGATTACGGTTCTGATGGGGTACAAATGGATATTTTAGTAAGATTAACAGCCGCCATCGTAATATTGGTGACTTTTCCGATAGTATCGCTGGCCCAACTTTCGCCGGGTGATCTTGCCGAGGCACACGAATCAATTGAAGGACTTACCAATTGTACCCAATGCCACGAGCTGGGTGAAGGACCAAGCGGAGATAAATGCCTGGCCTGCCACAAACTGCTAAAATCTCAGATTGAGATGAGGCAGGGTTTTCATCATTTTGCTCTTAACGCCGGAGATAAGACCTGTTTTGAATGTCATAGCGATCATGCCGGCAGGGATTTTGAGTTGATTAATTGGCCGATGGGAATATCCAATTTTAACCATACCCAGACTGGGTATGTTCTTTCAGGCAAGCATGCCACGATTCAATGCCGGGATTGCCACAACCCGGCAAAGATCAAGGATGATCTGAAAAAGATCGAAAAAGATATCGATCTTACTCGGACATTTCTTGGATTGAAAACAGAATGTAAAAACTGCCACTCCGACAAACATCGTGGCCAACTGGGATCAGATTGCCAAAACTGCCATCTCTCAACTTCATGGAAACCGACGGAAAATTTTAACCATGATGCTTCACAATTCAAGCTTATCGGAATGCACATAAAGGTAACCTGCAAAAAATGCCATCCGACCGTTTCAGAATCAACCGAGGTCGCTAATGTGCCATCAGCTTACGTCAAATACAAAAATTTGAAATTTGGGAATTGCCTTGATTGCCATAAGGATGTACATGAAAATCGGTTCGGTACCGCTTGCGAAAAATGCCATACTCCAAATGGCTGGAGACAATTAGTGAGTTCCGACTTTGATCACAACCTGACTCGTTTCAGACTCAAGGGCAGGCATATAGACTTGAAATGTGAAAAGTGTCATAAGTCGGCCGTAAAGATGGACAGGATGAAATTTGAGCAGTGTCAGTTTTGTCACGAAGACAGGCACAACGGTCAGTTTGCAAATCGACCGGATGGCGGCCTCTGCGAATCATGCCATAATGAAGATCGCTTCATCCCGGCCTTATATACTATGGACGATCACAGTAAGAGCAATTTCCCACTTAAGGGGGCACATTTGGCCCAGCCTTGCACCGTTTGCCATAAGATATTAGAACCGAACCCGGATATGGAATTGTCATTATTGACCGAAGCCAAACCATATCGTCTGTTCAAGTTGACCGCGACTGAATGTCACGATTGCCACAACGACCCACACGCCGGGCAATTTGCTAATTCTGATCCAGTAAAATTATGCCAGGATTGCCACTCTGATCAGGATTGGAGAGACCTGCAGTTCGACCACAATAAAAACTGTTCATATCCACTTGAGGGAGCACATAAAAAAGTAGAATGTCAGTTATGCCATAAAAGCGAACAATCAGGCGACCTCATCTTTGCCAGATATCGCCCGATTGCTAAAAATTGCCGGGACTGCCACTCCGGCGCACTAAAAGAGTTATAAC
>JAUUYJ010000394.1 GCA_030588275.1 Candidatus Zixiibacteriota bacterium
AAATGGAGGTATTGCAACCCTTCACTCTTTTCTGCAGCAAACATCTCACGTGAAACCGCACCAATATCGTATTGCCCCTCGGCCACTCCGGCGATCCCGGCTGCCGAGCGGGCATCCGGCAAAAAAGCTATTTCAACATCTCGATTATCTTTTCTGAATTCACGGGCCAGAGATATTAAAAGCGGCATCACCGAAGATGAACCAGAAATAAGTATACGATTTTCCGTAGAAGTTTTAGACTTTACCGCATCCGACTCTTCACGTTGCTCACAAGCTGAAAGCAACAAGAACAAGCCAAATAAAGCAATAATCAATAATCGGAAAGATATCTTACTTGCAAGCAACATAACCAATTAAAACCTTTACGAAGAAAATGTAATTCTCAAATAATTTCCTAACAACTTTTTGATTTCTCTTCATACAATAGTCGACTCGTATAGTCAAACTATCATATAGATAAAAGACTTCAACAAAAAAGAGCCGTCCAGAAAACTCCGGAACGGCTCGTTTAATCATAAGCTACAAAAACAGTTATTTTTGTAACTATTCAGCTAACCCGTAAATTCCGGGGACACAATCCCGATTTCCTTCGGAGGATCAGGTTATGTCCCCAGAATTTACTGAAATCCATCAATATTCGGTGCTTTTCTACTTACGCTGAATAGTTATCTTTTTTGTTCCCTTAAAATGATCATGGCTCCTGCCTAATCTCTACCTTAACATTGATTACCTCAACAATTTCATCGCCATTTTTGACTTGGATTGAGGTCTTATACAAATAGAAATAATCCTGGTTAGATCCGTCAATATCAGGCGCATTGGGTTCGGGAACCGACTGATCGTAATATTCATGGTATTCAGCTTCGGAACTGAAATAGATGCCGCTGTCGGGATCATAATATTTGAGATAGCGACTATCGAACCGGTAATTTCGATTCAGGGTATAGGTTGCCGCCGCATCGCTAATATATTGTCTGGTACCATCACCAAAGAAAAACTTGATCTGGTCATGAACCGGTATATCGCTTAGTTGCAGAGCCACAGCCTGAGACCCGGAGGCGGTTGTGAGGTTGACCTGGGTCATGGGACCGGCAATGACAACATTGACAGTCTGAGCATTCTGACTGAGCCGCCCCTCCTCATCTATAATCGTTAAACGAACCGTCCAGATACCTGCCTGAAAAAAGGTTTTGGTTACCGTCTGCCCGATCAGAGTCTCAGCCACATCATTTATATTCCAACGATACTGAAAACTACCGACAGCTCCAGCAGCGGCCGCCACAAGTTCGACATCAGCTGAACCTTTAACGATTTCAATTGGCGGCCCCAAGGCAGAAACACCACCTATCGACAAAATATCGGCCACCGGATCAATCCCGACTCCGACATCGGCCGGAACAATTGCATTCAATATTGCAACCCGAGCCGGATCATAGCCGAGGAATTCACGGCGTTCAGGATTACGAGTCTGGTTGCCGGAGCTGAAATCAATCTCTTGCAAAGTCCCTTCCCGATTCCAGGCCCGAGCCGAAGCCTT
>JAUUYJ010000309.1 GCA_030588275.1 Candidatus Zixiibacteriota bacterium
ATGGCATGGCCGTGGTTTGGCATTATTTGATTTAGAAAAATATGAAGAAGCAGTGTGCAATTATGACAGTGCTCTAACTTATAGGCCTGATTACCATTGGGCATGGTACAAGCGTGGTGCCGCTTTACTTGTACTTGGGAGATTTGAGATTGCCGTTGCAAGCTGTGATAGTGCTCTCAAGTACAATCCAGATTTCACACAAGCCCTTAATTTGCGGAAGAATATCCTGAAAAGAATTGAGGGTGATAATTAGCCCACAAGTATCACCCGCTCACTTCCCAGATTGTACCGGTAGATCGCCCCGCTACGCTCGCGATGACAGACAATTGACATATATGGGGGCCGGATCAAGTCTGCAAAGTAATAATTTTCATAAGATATCATCCACACCCTAAACATCCGGTTGCGGTTAGGTGTCTATCACCATATATTGACGACCCATGAGCCGACTGTTAGACAAACTCAACGACCGCCAAAAAGAGGCGGTGACCCAGATCGACGGACCACTTTTGGTCGTTGCCGGGGCTGGATCGGGCAAAACTCGCGTCCTGACGCACCGCTTAGCCCACATCATCGATCAACAAAAAGCCAAACCGTGGGAAATCCTCGCGGTGACCTTCACCAACAAAGCGGCCGGAGAAATGAAGGAGCGGATCGGCGAGTTGGTCGGGTTCGACGTCAGCCGGATGTGGGTCTCTACTTTTCACCGCTTTGCCGCACGGTTTTTGCGGATGGAATCGGATGCTATCGGATATCCATCCAATTTTACCATCGCCGATACTGACGACAGCAAATCTTTGATCAAACGAGCGATGAACGAATTGGGGCTCAATTCTGGCTCACAATTTACGCCTGACTCGGTCATGCGGAAAATCTCGTCGGCCAAAAACAAGCTGTATGATGCAACGCAGTATGCCGCCGAAGCGGACGGATATTACGATCAGCAGGTGGCCAAAGTTTTTAACATGTACGAAAAGAAACTGATCGCGTCGCACGCTTTTGATTTCGACGATCTGATCGGTGCTTCGGTCAAACTTTTGTCTGCCAACGATGATATTCGCCAAAAATGGCAGAGCCGTTTCCGCTACCTCTTGGTTGACGAGTATCAGGATACCAATCGAGCTCAATACCTGCTTCTGAGAAATCTGGTTGGGCCTGAGAAAAATATCTGTGTCGTTGGGGATGAGGATCAGTCGATCTATGGATGGCGCGGTGCCGACATCTCCAATATTTTGAACTTTGAAAAAGATTATTCCGGTGGCAAAGTTGTCATGCTGGAGCAGAACTACCGAAGCACCCAGACAATATTGCAGGCCGCTTCGGCCACGATAAAAAACAACCTGTCCCGAAAGGACAAAACTCTCTGGTCTGACATTGAGGGTGGCGACAAGATCAAAATATCTTTGCAGGAATCTCAGACCGACGAAGCAGACTGGGTTGTCCGGCGGGCAACAGTTCTGCGTGAGCGGTTTCCTCTGAAGGAAATGGTTGTTTTGTATCGGACCAACGCTCAGTCTCGTGCCTTTGAAGAAATTCTGCGCCGGGCCAACATGCCGTATCAGATCGTCGGTGGGATTTCGTTTTACCAGCGTAAAGAGATCAAAGATATTGTCGCCTATTTGAAACTGATCTCCAACCCGTCAGACGAAGCATCATTTGTTCGGACGGTCAACTATCCCAAGCGGGCCTTGGGTCAGGCATCGTTGGCGAGGTTATCTACTTATGCGGCCGAGAACAACATGTCATTATTGTCAGCCTGTGAAAACTGTGATGCTATCGTGACTCTCGGTGCGCGACCGAGAATCGGCTTCAAGGCGTTCGCACAGTTGATAAACAAATTAAGAGATGAGGCGGACAAGCAACCGATTGATAATTTTATCCGCCACCTTCTGGAGGAGACCGGCCTTCATGATGCCCTGCGGGACGACGATCCTCTTGCCGGTGAAGCACGGCTTGAAAACATCGACGAATTTATCGCCGCCGCCGCCGATTTCTTCCACCGCCACGAAGAACCGACTCTCGACAATTTCTTAGCGGAGATTACTTTATACACCAATCTGGATAATTATCAGGATACCGATGACAGGCTAACTTTGATGACTTTGCACAACGCCAAAGGTTTGGAGTACGACGTCGTTTTCATCACCGGGTTGGAGGAGGGGCTGTTTCCGATGGCTCGGGCGTTTGACAACCCATCGGAGTTGGAAGAGGAACGACGCCTTCTGTATGTCGGGATCACCCGTGCCCGAAAGGTGTTGAAGTTGACTGCGGCCCGTTTCCGTTTTCGGTTTGGGGGAGAAGAGTCGGTCCCGTCCCGTTTTATAAAAGAGATTCCGGATGAGCTGACTGAAAAAATTGACAACAGGTCGTATCGTTATGAATTCGGGAAGACCAGCAAGTCACAAACATCGATGTTTTCCAAAGCAACCCACGCCGCTCCCAAACCGGAAGGGATGCATTATGAATATGAGGATGAAGAGGGTATCCGTCGGGGTAATATCGTCCATCATCCAAAATTTGGGCAGGGTCGCATCATCAACGTTTCCGGTTCGGGTGAATCGATGCGGCTCGATGTTGATTTCGCATCGGTCGGACCAAAGAAGCTGATTGCCAAATACGCCAATCTGACTGTTATTTCCCAGTAGCAGTTAACACGGTACTATGTGATTAGTTACAGCCACCTCGTCGTGCGTGGCCTATTCAACATTGACAAAAACCTCTTCATTCACTATCTTATATATAAGATCATATACCTGTTTCGGGGGAGGCGGTCATGAATAGTTTCTTTAAGTTTTTTCGTTTTGTAAATCGCACTCGTGCTTTTTACATAATAATTATCTTCTCGATATTTGTTTTCTGCCTGTCATCCGTCTCTTCCGCTGACAATCTTGTCTCGTGGCAGATGGTCAAGCAGGGATCGACCGTTCCTATTGATACCATCTATGTCGGTGGCAATTATCAGTTTC
>JAUUYJ010000063.1 GCA_030588275.1 Candidatus Zixiibacteriota bacterium
AAAAGAGCTGACACTTCCGAACCGGCCTGTACAAACCGGAAAATATTGTCAATGAACAGAAGTACATCCTGATGCTCTTCGTCGCGGAAATATTCGGCCATCGTCAACCCGGCCAAAGCAACCCGCAAACGGGCTCCCGGCGGCTCGTTCATCTGACCAAACATCAATGCGGTTTTGGCCAACACGCCCGACTCTTTCATTTCCAACCAAAGATCGTTTCCTTCGCGGGTCCGTTCACCAACTCCACAAAAAACGGAATAACCACCATGCTCGGTGGCGATGTTTCTGATCAATTCCTGAATCAAAACCGTTTTGCCTACTCCGGCACCACCAAACAGACCAACTTTTCCACCCTTGGAGTACGGCTCCAACAGATCAACCACTTTGATACCAGTTTCAAACATCTCCGGTGTCGTTTCCTGTTCGACAAAATCAGGGCTGGGACGATGGATCGGCATGCGCCGATTATCAGCCGGAATTTTGTCAAGGGTATCAATCGTATCACCGAGGAGGTTAAACAACCGACCGAGTGATTTTTCACCAACCGGTACTGTTATCGGCGATCCGGTATCGACCACCTCCATCCCCCGCACCAATCCATCGGTCGAGGCCAAAGAGACACAGCGAACAATATTGTCACCGATATGGATGGCCACTTCGACCGTTAAATTAATTCCCATCTCCGCATTCTCGATTTTGAGAGCGTTGAGCATATTGGGAAGTTTGTCGGGATCGAATTTGCAGTCAACGGTTGGTCCGATAACCTGAACGATTTTGCCGATATTGTCAGCCATTTTTAAAACTCCGCTATCTTATTTAAAAACTTTTTCAACTTATCCGGTCGCACAAATAAACCGGTAAACTCATCATTTTCTTAATCCCGAAGCGACTCCGCCCCGGAAACCACTTCCAGTATCTCTTTGGTAATCGCCGCCTGGCGCACCTTGTTGTACTGTAACGTCAAAGAATCTATCATTTCACCGGCGTTGGTGGTTGCCAACGTCATCGCCATCATTCGCGTCGCATGTTCTGAGGCAAACGAATCGGACAACGCCGCCTGACACCGAGTCAAAGCGTACCTTGGCAAAAGCTCGCCAAAGATCGCATCCGGGTCCGGCTCAAAGATATAGTTAGTACTCGATCCGGCGCCATCAGTTGCTTCCGGCTTGTCGATACAGAGGTATTTATCAAGAGTGACTTCAAACTTGGCGGTCGAAATAAACTTGGAATAAAGCAGATAGATCTCGTCTGATGTACCGGTCACAAAACGATTGGTTAGAAATGAAACCATATCCCGGACCATCGCAAAATCCATCTCGGCGTTGAACTCGTTATAGGTGTGAGTAATCTCCCACTGCCGTTTGCGGAAATACAGATATCCCCGACGACCAACGCAGATCAATTCCACTTTTTTGGGGTCACGTTCCGACATCCACTTTTCAGCCGCTCGGATAAGTCCGGAATTAAACGCTCCGCACAAACCCCGGTCGGATGTTATCAAAACCAACGTCTGCTTCTTGACCGAACGGGCTTCAAAATAAGGATGTGACAGTTCGTCGGTAGCGGCTGAGGAAAGGGAGCCTAAGATATCGGCCATCGTTTCCGAATAAGGGCGCATCTGTTCCGCCGCTAATTGCGCTTTGCGCAGACGAGCCGCCGCAACCATCTTCATCGCCTTGGTAATCTGCCGGGTCGATTTAACCGAACCGATTCGTTTTTTTATGTCCCGTAATGTTGCCATTTATTCTATCGCTTACGCCTCGAACTGATCGTCAAATTTTTCGGCCGCTTCCTTGAGCTTCGCCGCAGTACCGTCGCTAATCACTTTTTCGGCTTTGATCGCATGCATCACATCGGGATAATCTTTGAGCATAAAGGCCAAAAACTGTTCTTCATATTTGGCCGCAGAATCGATCGGATATTTATCAAGATACCCCTGAGTCGCCGCCCAAATAATTGCAATCTGGCGATCCAGAGACATCGGCACATACTGACCCTGCTTAAGAATTTCAACCATCCGCTCACCCCTCGTTAACTGCTTTTTGGTGGCGGCATCAAGGTCGGAACCAAACTGGGCAAAAGCGGCCAGTTCCCGATACTGAGCCAGATCAAGCCGTAGCGATCCGGCAATTTTCTTCATCGCTTTGGTCTGGGCGTTTCCACCAACGCGCGAGACCGAAATACCAACGTTGATCGCCGGACGAATACCGGCAAAAAACAGCTCCGGCTCCAGATAAATCTGACCATCGGTAATTGAAATCACGTTGGTTGGAATGTAGGCTGAAACGTCCCCCGCCTGAGTTTCGATAATCGGCAGAGCGGTCAAAGACCCGCCCCCTTCGGCGTCAGACAGCTTGGCGGCCCGTTCCAAAAGACGGGAATGGCAATAGAAAATATCTCCCGGATACGCTTCCCGGCCCGGAGGCCGACGAAGAAGCAAGGACAACTGGCGGTACGAAGCGGCCTGCTTGGAAAGATCATCATAAATCACCAAAGCATGTTTGCCGTTGTACATAAATTCTTCACCCATCGCCGCTCCGGCGTAAGGTGCGATATATTGAAGCGGCGCCGGATCGTTCGCGGTCGCCGAAATAACGGTCGTATATTCCATCGCACCATGTTGTTCCAGAATCTCAACAACACGAGCCACCGATGATGCTTTTTGGCCGATAGCAACATAGATGCAAAAAACATCGGTCTCTTTTTGGTTGATGATAGCATCAATAGCAATCGCCGTTTTGCCCGATTGCCGATCGCCGATAATCAGTTCGCGCTGACCGCGACCGATTGGGATCATAGCATCAACAGATTTCAACCCGGTCATCATCGGTTCGGTAACCGGCTGACGCTGGATGACGTTCGGGGCCATCCCCTCCAGAAGTCGATACTTGTCGGTTTCAATTTTTCCCTTGCCATCAATCGGTTCGCCGATAGAGTTGACCACCCGGCCAACCATGGCATCACCGACTGGAATTCGGGCGACCTGTCCGGTTCGACGCACGGTATCACCTTCTTTGATACCCTGATCAGAACCAAAAATGGCGACACCGACGTTTTCCGCCTCTAAGTTGAGCACCATCCCGGTAACATCACCGGGAAAAGTTACCAACTCCGACATCATCACATCTTCCAGACCCCAGATGCGGGCGATCCCATCGCCAACCTGAAGAATGGTACCGACCGATTCCATTTCAAGTTTCGTCTCATACTTAGCGATTTCTTTCTGTATGACTGATGAGACTTCTTCAGGCTTGAGACCCATAACAGCTACTCCTGTATCGTTTTTAAAAACCTACCAAACTACTGACTTTAGGTTTTTTTTAATCCTTCACCTCTGGTGAAGGGGTTATCTCGCATAGCGAGACTATTTTTTTATTCTACGCCGCTTATCAGGCATTTTAAACAAACTGCTATCTATCGTGGCTTCGCAAAAATTAAATCAAGCCACCTTTATCTTCAAAAGTTCATCCTGAAGTTGTGACAAAGCATACCGAACCGATCCATCAATGATCTGGTCACCCATTATGATGATCAGACCTCCCATAATCGCCGGATCAATCTTTATATCCAGCTCGATCTTTTTTCCAGTCTGCTTTTCAAGACTTTTCGTTAGCTCGTCCTGCTCTTTATCAGACAAGGCAACCGCCGAAGTCACCAACGCGATGACGATCCCTTTTTCGACCGCAACCAGAGCCAAAAACTGTTCAATTATTTCGGGCAAATACAGGATGCGGTGCTTTTTGACCAGAACCAGCAAAAATTCCAGAAAAAGGGGTTCAAGCCGTGAGGCAAAAACATCTTTCAGAAGCGACTCTTTGTCAGTATCAAGAACTTGCGGGGCCAGCAAAAATTGCAACAACGCAGGATCGGCAGAGATCAACTCTTTTAAATCCTCAAACTGGGTCGAGGCCAGATCAATTACCGACTTGTCCCTTACGATATTTAAAAGTGCCTGCGAATATTTTTTGGCAACTTGCTGGGCTAACATTTCTTAAGCTTTCTCCACGCCATCAATAAAATCGGAAATCAGTCGCCGGTTTTGTTCATCATCCATTTTAGAAGAGATAATCTTTTCGGCGGCGGCGATAGTCGTTTTGACCATCTCATCCTTCATGGCGGCCTGGGCTTTGGCTTTATCCCGTTCGGCCTCATCTTTGGCCCGTTCGATTATCTGCTTGGCATCATTCTGACCATCAGCTTTGATCTCGGCGGCAATCTTCTGCCCTTCGTTAACCGCTTCGGTCAACTTTTGGCGAGCCAGATTGTCGATATCCCGGAGCTTAGCATCATAATCTTCCTCTTGGGAAACGATGTCAGCTTTACCCGCTTCGATATTATCGAACTCCGATTTGATCTTCTCACGACGTTCATTCAGAATACCCAGAATGGGGACCCAGGCGAACTTCTTGAGAATCAGAACGGTCGTAATGAAACCGGCCATATGTGTTAATATCAACTTCCAGTCAGGACTCATATTTTTTCTCCCCGGAGAGGAGGACTTTTTCAAGTCCACCCACCGGTATATTTCTGTAAAAAGATACTTTTACAGGATGATTGGCTTTAGCCAGCAATATCGCCCATGACAAGAAGAAAGGCGAGCAAAGCGTAAATCGTTAACGCCTCAATAAAGGCGGCGCCGATCATCATACCTACCTGGATTTTTGCGATAGCTTCAGGCTGACGCCCCATAGCTTCCATGGCGGAACCAACCGCTTTGCCTAATCCCAATCCAGAACCGATTGCCGCCATCCCGATAGCGATTGGGGCGGCGATTGCTAAACCAGTGTGATAATCCATTACTTCCTCCAAAACATTACGATTTATAACTACCGTTAAATTAAAATTCTATCCTCAATGCTCATCATGCGGTAAAACCATCATTATATAGCCGGTTGACAACAGGGTAAAGACCAACGCCTGGATCGTTCCTAAAAGGAGCGACAAAAAGACAAACGGAAGCTGAAAAGGAATACCGACCGGACTGTGCATAAATGACAACGACACAACCCCAAGCGATATCATAACCGCAATCAGCGTATCCTCACCCATGATATTTCCAAAAAGTCGCATCGCCAATGATGCCGGTTTAATAAACTCTCCGACAACATGGAGAGGGAAATTAATCACGACTAAAGCCCAAGTGACCGCCGAATTCGGCTCACCGGCGAGATGATGCATGTACTTCAAAAAACCAAGTCTAGTAAGTGCTATATACTGCACATAGAAAAATACCGTAAGCGCCAACGCCGCCGTCATATTAATAGCCGAAGTGGGGGCATGAACAAACGGCACGATGCCGCTAAGGTTCATAAACCAGATGTATAAAAAGAGCGTCCCCAAGAATGGAATATACCGATCGGCCTGCTTGCCGAGCATAGAATAGACCAGATCATAGAGTGCTTCAAAGAGCATTTCCACAACATTTTGGAGCGGGCCGGGGATCATATCCCGCCGGCGATACACGACAAAGGAACAAACAATCATCACGGCGGCGATCAGAAAGGCAAAAAATGTCACCGCATAATGTTCGGCGATTTCGGGACCAAAAACAAACGTCAGTAGATTCGGAACGTGAGTTTGCAACTCACCTTCGCCATGAGCCGCTTCGGCAGTTTTTTCAACCGCTCCGCTTGACGCGATTATCAGACCATTTAAAAATTGATATGGAATCACGCCACGCTCCGGAGTTGATTCTTATGATTTGATTGAATCTCTTGTTCATCCTGATTGGTTTCGTCCAACCCCAGCATAACTCGTGAGAATGCTTTCAGCACCATGACGATCAGGATCATCGAAATACCGACGACAATTGGAATCGGGCGAAACAGTTCGGTGGTGAAGATAAAATAAGCGGTAGCATACAGCAGAGGAAACTTGACCATCATCAGCACCATCGCTGACATCTTGTCAATATTATCCGGGCGCAGGACGGTTCGGACCAAAGCGGAGAGAAACAGCATATTTATTATTGACCAAACACCGGCGGTCAAAAAGGCCAGGATATCATAAGGCGGAAAGTAATACAACCCAATGACAGAAAGGAAAAGTACAACTATTCCGGTTGTCCGTAAGGTCCGCTGTATAAAATCGTAATTAAAAGTCGTCGTCATTTTTTTCTGCGTCATCAGCGATCTGTTTTATCGTTCGATACGATTCCTTGGCAGAAGCAACAAACCCAAATAAGGCCAAAATTATCATCAGGTATGGGTCTGTATTAAATTTTCCATCCAGCCATTTTCCCAGAAAATAGCCTAATGCCGGACCGACTACTAACATCATTGGTATCGTTGTTGCCAGCCCGATCTGCCTTAGTCCCTCATTCTTCTTTCTAATATCTCACCAGTAAATCGGTTTTGCCGTTCACCTCAATTCCCTAAAGTGGACCTGCTCCACCTTTCCTTGCCGTAAAGAGGCAAACATATTTTTTTCGGTCGCTGATGTCAAGTTAATTCGGGCAAGATTTGGTAACTATTTCAAAATGATTTAATCAGCCGTTCATTTCCCTCGGCGATATCCATTTGAAAGAGACGAATAGTTAGCTAATCGACTACTCGATTGCCAAAGGCCAGACCGGAACCGCCCCTCGCCCCTGCACCTGATTTTCCGTTTTGTCTAAATAAGATCGGTCCGGGACAACCTGGGCCAAAGCTCCCTCTGGGATCAGATCAAGATTAAGATCCCCGGCCAGCCGCCATTCCGATTCAGACTCCCAGTGATGGCTATTCCTCCCGGAATTTTGGTAAAATGGCCGGTCGCACTCTGCCAAGGTCCGATATAGTTTTTCATCACCATAAATAACCGGCCTGATCCCGATTGATTCGGCGTAATTCTTATTAAGAGCAATCCCGTACGGCTCAAATCCGGGATTAACCAAACGGGGACGGTATCGAAACAATTTACTGAGATCAACTTTACCAATATCGGTAAACCCAATCGCCCTAAAACCGTTCTTTAAATTTTTACAACTTCCATATAAAATCGAATTGCCAGTAATATTGTTTAAAGCGTCCAGAGCGGAATGGCAGTATTTATCCCCGGAAGCAATAACTGACCGATAATATTCGGTTTCGGTCTGCCCCGGCCAAGCGGAGTTGTTACTACGAGTGAAATGAACCAACCAGTTACCGGAAACCAACTCCGGATAAATGCTTCTGATTTCGTATTGTGGCCGTTTCCTCCGGCTCTGATCGTACAAAGTTTGAAAGCGGTCGTCAACTTTTGGCTGGCTGGTAGCGATTAGTTTGTCCAGCCGCCCACCGGCTCGGATCGACACCGGGAAAACCAGATCGGCCAAATCAACCGCCAGACGGTCACGCTCCGGCCAGAATTTTCGATCCAATCGGGAGCTGTCAAACTCGGGAACGATTATTCCAACCGCATCGGCATCAAGGTTAAACCTTCGGCAAATTTCGGCGATAAAGAGCATCGCATCGCACGGTCGGTACCAAAGAACAACGATTACCGGAATTTTATTAATCGAGGCCAGAGCCAAAGGGATTTCCCAGCTATTCATCCCAAGTGAGGCTAACAGCGTATGCCCCGCCTGGCCAATATATTCTGCTGCCCTAACTGTGTTTTTAATCCACTGATCGTTTCCAACTGGGTATTTCGACTGGCGCGAATTGAGAATCACCCCCTTGGTCGTCAATTCTAAACGGTCCGGTCCAAAATATTCGTAATTGACCAACGAGTACCCCCCCATTTGGCAATATCAATAATGCTTATCAGTTAATTTAAGCTCAGTGGTAATACCGCAGGACAGGCATATTAACCTGACTATTTTTTAGCAACCAATATTAGTTTCAGGAACGGACCGGTTTTTATCCCGCACCGCAACTGCACAGCAAACCCCGGCTATTATTTTTTAAACCCGGTTGCGAAATAAAGATTGTCGGTTTCGGCTAATTCAAACCGATCAAAGTGACCCCGTGTAAACATTTCGTTCAACTCTTCCCGTGATGGCAATTCGTCTTGATCAATCGGACCACCAACCTGATGATGCTCACGAGCCAACTCGTCCCGTCCGACAAGATGAATAATTACCATCCGACCACCCGGTTTAAGGATATGGTACGCCTGATGAATCGCTTCATCCTTATGCGAAAAATGAGCGAAGGCGGCAAACGAAATGACCAGGTCAAAATTGTCTTTATAAAAAGGAAGGGCTGACGCTTCCGCTTCGACAACACCAACATTATGAAACGGGAAATTTCTCTGAGCTTTATGTGCTACCTGCGGAGCAAAATCGACCCCGACAATAAGACCTTTTTTCCCTACCCGGCGACGCAACATATCAAACATCACTCCGGTACCGCATCCCAAATCACATACGGTTATCCCTTCGGTGATCTGTACATTATCGATCAGGTGAGTCAACCGTTCCAAATCTTCAGCGGTTAGATCTTTATCCCAATCTTCTCCAAAGGTGTCAAAATATTCTTGTTTTTTATCCATAACGGCAAAATTTCTCAAACTTGTTTATGTTTTAATATAAATCTAAATACAATATGAGGGCCAAATTGTCAAGCTTTACAGCCTTTCCTGTCGGTTTTCAGGCAGTAAATATCAAAATTGTGATATGTAAATTGAGGCTATTTTGACCTTTACCGAGTTGACATTCCCCGCTATATTTCTGCTGAAATTCTCTTGACCGTAAAAAGGAAACCACAATGGCCCCATTTCAGGACAATTACACCATTAAACTACATGATACTGACGCCGCCGGAATTCTGTTTTTTGCCAATCAATTCCGCATTATCCATGACCTTTATGAGAGTTTTTTGGGTGAAATAGGATTTGGATTCCGGGAATGTCTTGATCGAAGAGAATTTTTTATCCCGATCATTCATGCCCAGTCGGATTTCAAAAAGCCTCTTATGGTTGGGGATGTCGTCACGATTACATTAAATATCGTTAATATTGGTCAGACCAGTTTCAAAATAACCTACCGCCTCGTTGACCAATCAGGCAAGCTTACCGGGACTGCCGAAACGGTTCATGTTACGATTGATCCGGCCAACAAAGCCAAAATCGATCTACCGGATAATCTTAGGCGACAGCTGGACAAGTGGGTCACGACTGACTAATGAATGATGTAATAATCATCGCAAAAACTCTTTTCTGAGTGCGACGATATCGTATTTACCACTTCCTGTCCGGGGCAACTGATCGACAATAATTATCTCATCCGGAGTATATATAGAGGGTAGGTCTGCCCGTAAGAGCTCCAGAATTTTTCCAGTTGTTATATTTTTGTCACTCAGCTCAATAAAGGCAATCGGCCGCTGGCCCCATTTCCGGTCATCACGACCAATCGCAACCGCATTCTGAATCGACTGAAGTTTTAAAAGGGCGTTGGTTATCCGATTAAGGTCAATATTCTCTCCGCCGGAAATAATCATGTCATCAGACCGACCAGTCACGATCAGATTACCATCATCATCCATCCGACCCAGGTCGCCAGTTGTAAAAAAACCGTTCTCTGCCAGACCGATATCCGATCCCAGATACCGCACCGCAACCGTTTTTCCACCAATCAGAATTTCATTAGAATCGGTAACGCTTATTTTCCGGTATGGCAAAACTTTTCCAGAACCGCTGGGAAGTTTCGCAAAATCGGCAATTGATGCGAGCGTTACCATCGAACCGGTTTCGGTCATACCATAGGTGGTCATAACCGGGAGGTTCGCCTCAATTAATTTTGAGCGGACCGTTTGATTAAGACCATCTCCACCTACGATGATCCCTTTGGCTTCTTTTAAGATTCCGTTTCTGTCAAAAGAAATCAAATCGTCAAGCATCGTCGGCACCACCGACAAATATGAGGCGGGGTGAGATTTGATTGCTTTGAGAATTTTCTCAGGATCGAAGCTATCGAATATGATCGAGTTGAAACCACCCAGCATCGCACGAAACAGGATTGATATCCCACCAATATGATAAAACGGTAACGATGCCAGCCAACTATCATACCGATCAAACTGCAATCTTTCCTGTATCCCAAGCGCACTATAATAAAGATTGGACCAACTCAGAACTACTCCACGCGCTTTATTGCGACTACCGGAACTGAACATTATTAAAGCTTCCGCCTTGAGATCAATCGAGAGCTTCGCATCACTCTGCTGAATATTTTTGGAAGAACCGATTTGTTCTATACTGATATGTTGGCAGTTAAGGCTTGTGACTTTGTCCGCATATTTTTTTTGAGAAATCAATAAGCGGCAACCGGCCAGTTCCAACTGCTCGTTGTAATCACTCAGATTCAGGCGACTGTTAAGCGGCATCAAAATGAAACCGGATCGCATCGTCGCAAAAAACAACAAAGCATATTCGATACTGTTATCAGCCAGAACAGCGACCACATCACCCGGACCAATTCCATTTGATGATAGTAAGGCTACAGCACTATCGACCATCCGGTCTAATTCAAAATAACTTACCTCCTGATCATTTTGATCCAGCGTGGATCGCTGCTCAAGCGCAACCCGCTTGGGATCAGTTTGGGCCAGCGCTCTGATTGGGCAGGAGATGCTATCCATTACAGTTTTTCCCACAACGCATCACCACACCCAATACCGCTACCCGATGGAAGTTTTATTTCTCCATCCTGCACAGCAAACAGATTGGCATCATAGTTTTCAAACAGCCGGATTGTATCCAGACCACAGGGAGGCATACTTTCACCCAATGACGCGACCATATGCATTTGGGCCGCTATTCCAATTTCCGTCTCAAATGTCGATGTGCAAATGGCCTTGCAACCATTATTTATTATTGATGAGACCG
>JAUUYJ010000113.1 GCA_030588275.1 Candidatus Zixiibacteriota bacterium
GACATTTTGAGAATTCCCCAATTATTCGGTAATGCCGGAATCTGGAATCTTAGCCAGCCGACGGCGATGCCGCCCGGACTCGAATTCAGACTCAAGCCATACTTTAACAATTTCTTCTATCTCGTTATTATTGACATACTTTGACGGAAGCGTCAGGATGTTGGAGTCGTTATGCTGGCGAGCCAACCGAGCCATTTCCGGGTTGATCGCCATGGTTGCTCTGATCCCTTTGACCTTATTAGTGGTAATTGTTACCCCGTTACCGGTCCAACAGATCGCTATCCCACGCTCCGACTCGCCGCTGGCGACAGCCCGCGCCACCTTCAGAGCAAAGTCGGAATAGTCGCACGATTCTTTCGAGTCGGTCCCAAAATCGGTCACGGTATGCCCGCCACCGATCAAAATCCCTTTTACTTTTTCCTTCAGATCATAGCCAGCATGATCGGAACCAAGAGCAATTTTCATCAGAGCCTCCTTCAGACCTTGACGGTCGATGCCGCCGGGACATAGGTCAGCCAACCATTCTCGTCATCGGTCCGCCCTTCAACCAGATCAAAATACTTTTTCTGCAACTGCTTGGTCACCTCGCCGGCTCGACCAGCTCCGATGACAATATCATCTATCATTGAAATCGGTGAAATTTCAGCCGCTGACCCGGAGAAGAAAACTTCATCCGCAACATAGAGCATTTCGCGCGGAATAGATTGCTCTGATACTTCAAGCCCCATATCCCGTGCCAAACTGATTACGGTATCACGAGTAATGCCGGGCAAAACAGAATTTCCATACGAAGGGGTCAAAAGTCGCCCTTTGTACAGCACAAAGACATTTTCCCCAGACCCTTCAGAAACGTGTCCATTGGTATCAAGGGCGATCCCCTCGACGTACCCACGCGACAACGCTTCCATCTTTATCTGTTGCGAATTCATATAATTGGCACCCGATTTGGCCATCATCGGCATCGTGTTCGGGGCCGGACGATTCCAGGAGGAAACACAGACGGAAACACCTTTATCCATCGCCTCTTCACCCAGATATTTGCCCCATGGCCAGACCGCTATTGTCATTTCGATCGGGCAATCACCGGGAGCAACACCCAAACTTTCATATCCCCGGTAAACAACCGGCCTGATATAGCAGGCATCAAGCTTATTTAAAGCGATCAAATTCAAGATCGCCTCGTTTACTTCATCGTGTGAGAAAGGGATTTCCATCCGATAAATCTTGGCCGAATCAAACAGGCGCATGGTATGCTCAGGCAAACGAAAGCAGGCCGGTCCTTTCGGCGTATTATAACAACGGGCTCCCTCGAAAATGGAGGAACCGTAATGAATTACGTGCGACAGGACGTGGATTTTTGCGTCGTCCCAATTTACCAGTTCCCCGTTCATCCAAATCTTGGCTACTTTATTAAAAGGCATTCTTATTCCCTCGTATAAAAATGTTTTACCGTTAACAAAATAACTAAACGAACCGGCCAATTCAAGATGAAAATGCGGTAATCGAACGAATTCACCATACCGCTAAGCTCTTAGATGTTGAAAATGTTGAGGCCCCTCGCCCGCTCTTGGAGCGCCTGCCCTCTTCCCCATTTTAGCCCCAACTTTATGTCTGCATATCCTACGCCGAAACAGCCAACTATAAAGTAGGCTTACTTAGAACAACCGACCATTGGTGGTGGGCCGGACTTGAAAACAAAATTGATCAAATAGACGGCGTCACCAACGTTGGTCTGACAATCGGCGTTGGCATCACCCGCACTCAATGGATCTGGAGCCGGACCGGACTTAAAAACAAAGTTGATCAAAAACACCGCATCACCAACGTTGGCCGTTCCATCTCCATTAGCATCACCCGGCTCGAAGCCACCCATCTTGAAAGTAACAGGATCGCTCCACGCACCATATTCATAGCTATCAAAGCAGTTCATTCGCCAATAGTAATTTTGCCCCTCAATAATAGATACCGCTATCTCCACCGAAGTTTTATCTGTCCCGGCTTCAACGCCCAGTTCCTCTGCAACCAAATTTATCAATTGTTCGTCTGCAAATAGCTGGAAGTCGTATGTCATTTCCCCGCCATCATAATCAAATGAGTTGTTCCCCTCCAGGACGAGAGGACCAGAGAATATTCCCAACATACCGGTCGGACTCAATCCGGTTGGCACCCCCGGAGGCTTGTTCAAATGAAAGTCACCGGCCATCCAATTTGACCACTGCAATCCATTGTGAACCCGAACCCGATAGAAGCATGTCTGCCCGTCTTCAAGAGCTATCCCGGCATATTCCACACTTGTCTCCGATCCAAACCCTGCCGTATAATCCCACATCTCAGCTACTGACCAATCGTTATCGCTCCCGACCTGAATTTGATAATCAGACTGGTCGGCCGCACCCTCATCATAATAACCCCACGAAATATCCGGTGTGTGATCGATCAGGTTGGAACTGCTTCCGGGACCAACCGACAGATCGACCACTTCAGGAAATCCGGTCGGAACGGTGATGCTGAAAAAATTCATAATCAGGTCCATAACCTCAGCCTGCCTGGCAAATCGAATCGGGCTGTCGGAGATCCCTTCAAATCCAAACCCAAAAAAGATAAGTTTGTATGATCCCGTATAGGAGACCGCTCCCAAATCGGCAGAGTTATAATAATTCAATTCCGCTACTCCACCATTGACTGCATTCATGCGATCGGCGCGAGATTGGTTTAAGGCCCCCTCATATCCCGCTAGTGCCAATGAATCTCCAAACTCGGCAAACAGATCGGCACCGGGATTAATCGTTAATAAAGGAATCTGGTTGCCCGTGACATACTCGGCACGTAAGTAGGAATACAGAAAATTCGGATCGAATCCGGCCAACTGGGCCGCTATCCCCTGCCCGGTCAAAAACAGATCCCCCCCCCCATCCAGATAGCTTTTCATGGCGGTGATATCATCTGATGTCAGAGGATCGACCCGGTAATCTCCGGTAAACCAAACGACCGTCTCATACTCCGCTAAAGTGGGCAAATCGGGCGTACCGTTGATAGATTTGTCCCACCGCGTCGCCGGAATCCGTTTTTCCAACCAGAGATTATTGTAGTACGATTCATAACTGTCACCATTATCATCATCAACCAGTAGGAATTCAGGATGCCCGACATTCTGCTCAATCGGCAGGACGACAACATATTGGCCAGCATCCGTTTCTATCTCCACGAAAAAAGAATCTACTCGAGGGGTATAATCAATCGGAATATCAAAGACCAGGGGTGATCCGTTGTTATCAGACGTTCCACCCGATGGGATTGCTCCGAGCGAAACAAATCCAGTCGTGATATCCAAAGTTTCATCATCAACCGCGAGTGACATGCTCGCGGAGGTTGCCTCTTTCCAGTCGTTGAAGACGGTACAACTGAACTCAATCGATTCCCCCGGCTCCAGAATCCCATCACCATCCCCACCGTTGACGTCAGAGAAAACGTAACTTTGTAGAGTTAAATATGGTCGCGACCAATTTACATCGATATCAACCGTCATAACCATATCGGACGCTGGAATATTCCAGACCGCCACTTGAGTTGGAAGAGAATCGTAATCCCTGGAGTCAGGGATAGTCTTGTCGCTAAAATGAGGGGCATCACCACCAGCGGGGAAGGCATCCTCCGGATTACCATAACCCGGTTGAGTTTGCATATCATATCGACCATCTGCCTGCTCCAACATAACTTGTGGGTGCCATTCGTCTGCAACCCCCCACACCGATTCGTCAATGTGCCAGACTAAGAGACCATCACCGGGTATATATTTGTCATACAAAATCCTCTGCCTATTTTCGACCATGAAATATTCATCCCCGACAGATCCATCACGCCAGAAACGATAAACGACAGGGTTATTTTCGACTGCTGGAATAGCAACATCTGTCATATTTGATGCCACGTTGATCGGGTCCAACCAGCCCAATTTATATTTACTCCAGCAAATAAACTGCGACGGTGTTTGAGCACTGCCAAGATACAGACCATGTGACATCATCGCCCACTGGCCCAAGCCATCGGTTGAAAAGTCAGGATCATACAGATCAGGAAGCCCCAAAACGTGACCATATTCGTGACAGATAACTCCTATCGGTGACACTCCACTATAAGCCTCCTCAGGCACCATCAAATAGTTTTGTATCCGAACACCATCGACAAGAAGCTCATGTTCATATAACCCCCAGGCGTGAGACCACATATCACAACTACCACCGCTGGTCTCCCTTCCCCCTCCCGAATGAATAACGAAAAGGCCATCCACATATCCATCGCCATTATTATCATATAATGAAAAGTCAATATCCGCATCAGCCGCAAGAATCGCCTCTTCGACAAGCTTTTGCCCATTATTGGGATAATCCCCATGCCCAAGTGAACCATCACAGAAATTAACATAGTATTTATAACTTTCAGGCGCTCTGTACCACCCGAAAATGTCACCCTGTAATACAAACTGCCCATAAGAATTCTCGATATAATACTCTTTCATCGAACCAGTCGGATTGAGATTATCGGAAAACAAAACAGAATCAATATCGTTTGGCACTGCCGCAAATTCCCCTTCAGTATATAACTGGTCAGGATAATCAATCAGCAAAACCACAACACGAAAAGGTTCGTCAGGAGTACTTTTTAGAGCAACGCCTCCCTTGCCAAAGTTGGAAACGATTGAATTCACCCCACGAGACCGGGCATCGCGCATCGTTTCGACAAACTGCTCCAGGCGTCCCTCATCCTTGAACTTTTGAAGCACCTCTTTTGTGGGAGGTGCACCAAACAGATTTGAGGTTAGAATCATCAAGAAGAGACCAGTAAGAATTATCGGGATTGAATTCATATACATTGCGACTCCTATTCACAAAGCAGGTCGATAAGCTCTTATTTAGTACACAATTAATCTACTCTAGTGCCTATTTATATCAACTGCGATTATTCACGCATCATTCTATTCACAACTTAAGAGCCTATCACTTACAGAAAAATACTATTTCTTTAGAATTATTTTATTTGATGCTATGGACAGTCAAATTTCCGATTTGAAAAAAACTGATCAAGACTAACACAAGGGGCAATCGCTCTCCCCCATACAAATATCAACATCCTATTTAGAACAACCAGCCAATGGTGGTGGGCCGGACTTGAAAACAAAATTGATCAAATAGACGGCATCCCCAACGTTGGTCTGACAATCGGCGTTGGCATCCCCTGCACTCAATGGATCTGGAGCGGGGCCGGACTTGAAGACAAAGCTGATCAGAAACACCGCATCACCAACGTTGGCCGTTCCATCTCCATTAGCATCACCCGCGGCTTGGCGACTCAACATGAAGATTGCTGAAGATTCGGTCTGTGCGCCAAACATATCTTCAGCTATAACCTTCCAATAATAGTCGAAACCCGGTGGAGGCGGAATATGCAATAAATAGTGACTTTCCGATATTGGTCCAATAACGATTGGATCTGAGAAGGCCGGTGATATATCGATCAAAAGTGTGTAGCTGACGACATCGAACTGTTCCCCACCTCCCGTTTCAAACCAATAAAACAGGATACTGCTTCCGCTCACGACTTCCCCATCCACAGGAAACATGAGGTCAAACTGCCCTGGCGGATCATTAGATAAATTGACCCAGAACGAAGCCGGATCGGTCCAGGGACCATGTTCATAACTATCATAACCACGCATCCGCCAATAATAATCCTGCTCATCGATAAGAGTCACATCAGGAGTCCACGAGACAACCTCTCCGGCATAGTTGACCCCAGTCACCTCGCTGATTAAACTGCTTAATTGGTCATCATCGAATAACTGAAAACCGTACGTTACCGGACCGCCATCATTGTCCAAGGCAATATCCCCTGCCAAATCAACAATGTCTAATAACAACGGTGCCATCCCTGATGGTGTCAGGCCGGTCGAGGCACCAGGCGTCCTGTTCATACGAAAAGAACAGATCTCCCAGTTTGACCATTGTCCCCCATTATGCACCCGCACCCGGTAATAATATGTCTTCCCATCTTCAAGAGTTGCTCCAAAATATTCGATGCTGGTTTCAGATCCAAACCCAGGGCTATAATCCCACATTTCCACAATCGACCAATCGTTATCTGACCCAACCTGAATCTGATAATTTTCCTGAGCCGCCCCCTCCGCATCATAATAATCCCATGTTATCTCTGGTGTATGATCTACAATGTTAGAAACAACCCCCGGCCCTACATCAACATTGGTCACTTCGGGAAATCCACTCGCCGCAGTTATACCAAAGAAATTAAAAATCATCCCCATCAAGTCTGACTGCATGGCAAAACGGAGCGTATCATTCGAGCCGGCTTCAAAACCAAAGCTGAAAAATATCGTTTTGTAAGAACCGGAATAAGAAACGGCCCCCAATTCGGTTGAGTTAAAGAATGTCAATTCGGCCGCTCCGCCATTTATTGTATCAATAAAATCTGGAGAAGATTGATTATTCGCCCCACCATACCCTGATATGGCCACAGAATCACCAGACCCACCAAAAACCTGCGCCCCCGGACTAATCGTCAAAAGTGGCACCCAATTAGTTGACAAATATTCAGCATGGAGATAGCCATACAAAAAGGTCGGATCAAGACTGCTCAACTGGGCCGCTATCCCCTGCCCGGTTAAGAACAGGTTCCCACCTCCATCCAGATATTCTTGCATGGCAATAATATCACTTACCGAAAGAGGATTGGCTCGGTAATTTCCGGTAAACCAAACTACCGCCCCGTAAGCTGATAAGTCTGAGAAATCGGGTGAACCTTCAATCGATTTATCCCACCGGAAAGAAGGAACCCGGTCATTCAACCATAAGTCCTTGTAATACGATTCCAAATTATCCCCAGCATCATCATCAAGCAGGAGGATCGGTGGATTTCCAACATTTTGCTCAATCGGCAAAACCACCACAAACTGTCCACCGTCGGTTGTGACCTCAACGAAGAAGGAATCAATCCGGGGAAAGTAATCGACCGGGATATCAAAAATCAACGGTGCCCCACCGTTATTGGCAACACCACCCGAAGGAATCGTTCCCAACGGAACAACCCCGGATGTAATATTTATCAAATCATCATCGACGGAAAGTGACATCGTTGCCGAAACAGCTTCTTTCCAATCGTTGGTTACGACACATACCAATTCGACCGATTCTCCCGCCTCCAGAACTCCATCACCATCCCCACCATTAACGTCTGAAAAACTATAATTAAATAACTTTAAATAAGGTCGCGACCATGTGACATCAAGGTCAACGGTCATTACCGGACCGGGCGAAGGAATCCCCCAGACCGCCACCCCGGTCGCCTCATTATCGTAATCACGTGAATCGGGTATAGTTTTATCATGAAAATTCGGAGCAAGCCCGAAGTCGGGATAAATATCAGCGGCATCTCCCCGGTTACGATCATTCTGCAGATCAAATTTCCCATCCGCCTGCTCCAAGGAAATCAACGGATGCCATTCATCTTGATTCCCATAAACAGATTCATCAATATGCCAAATCATCAATCCTGCGCCATCCAGTTCAGAGTCGAATCCAATTTTCTGACGGTTCTCGACCATGAAATACTGATCTCCAATCGCCCCATTTTGCCACAACCGGTAGCTTACCGGGCTGGTTTCAATCGCCGGCAAATCGACATTTGTCATATTGGAAGTAACATTGGTAGGCGTCAGCCAACCCAACTTATATTTGCTCCAGCAGATTAATTGCGATGGC
>JAUUYJ010000005.1 GCA_030588275.1 Candidatus Zixiibacteriota bacterium
CCATCAAAAACCAGTCGCCCCTCGCTTATCAAAATAACCCGGTCGGCAACAGCCTCGACCTCCTGCAGGATATGGGTCGAGAGCAGAATTGTTTTGGAATCGGCCAAGGAAGAGATATTGGTGCGGAAATCGTGAATCTGATTCGGGTCCAGTCCGGCGGTCGGTTCATCCATAATCAGCACTTCCGGATCGTGCAAAAGAGCCTGCGCCAAGCCGACCCGTTGGCGATAACCACGCGAAAGTTTTCCAATCGGTTTTTCGAGAACTTCAGCAAGCGAGCAAAGGTTGACAACGTTGTTGACCCGGTCCGATAGTTGACTTGATTTCAAACCGCGCACCTGTCCGAAATAATTGAGCAGTTCCAACGGCGTCATCCCGTCGTAGAGCGGTCCATTTTCCGGCAGGTAGCCAAGTTTTTCAGCGGCGGTCTGGCGATTGGTGGAAACGTCCAGCCCGGCAATTTTGGCCGACCCGGCATGGGCGGCTAAGAAACCGGTTAGAATCCGCATCGTCGTCGTCTTCCCGGCTCCGTTCGGTCCCAGAAAAGCGACAATCTGGCCTCGGGGAATTTTGAATGAAAGATCCTTGATCGCCACGAAATCACCGAAATATCGGGTCAGACCGTCAGCCTCAATCATTATTTCGGTTGAATCAATCATTGCTCTGCCTCATAGTTTTTTCACTCCGATAATTGCATAATCAATTTTAAGACTCAATTGTTAACGCTTAGAATAGCATTTATTCCAAAACCTGTCAAGTGGTCAGCGGAATCTCTGGTTATTTGAAATCTCCGATTTGCTATTATCCATTATTACACGCCGTCTTTAAAAAGGATTCCCAGTTTCTTTGATAAAATCGCTCAGTGGCTCAAGATTGACAAAATTGAACATTTGGGCTATATTAGTCAGGTACTCGCTTTGGTCCTCTATCATTAAACCGGGAGTTGAATATGCTCCGAACCAAATCTAAATCGAATCCAATTTCCCCTTTTTCCCCTTTTCTTCTTTTTGTCTGCCTTTTGGTAATTTGTCCTTCTTCTTCATATGCTACTTACTCTATTGTAGCGGTCGATACGTTAACCGGGGCGGTTGGTGGAGCGGGTGCATCCTGCATTGCTGGTTCTTTTATTATTAACGACCTCGTCGAAGGGGTTGGAGCCGTTCATTCGCAAGCATGGTACCTCTCTGGCAACCAGGACATCGCCCACAATCAGTTGGTAGCGGGGGCGACTCCGGCAGAGATTATCGATTGGGTGACAAGTCATGATGTTGAGGGTATGCCGGAATTGCGGCAGTATGGAGCGGTTACTCTGGCCGGATTTGGAGCTTCCGCTTCTTATTCCGGATGGGCTAATTCCAATTGGGCCGGGCATAGAAACGGTCCGGGATATGCCATTCAGGGGAATATTCTGCTCGGCCCGGAAATTGTTGATAATATGGAGGCGGCTTTTTTGGCAACTGATGGCCCACTTGAAGCCAAACTTTGGGCCGCTCTTGAGGCGGCCAACGTGGCCGGAGCGGATACTCGTTGTACGTCGTGCGATAAGCCTTCCATCTCAGCTTTCATAAAAGTGCTTCACATAGGTGACGGAGGGACTCCCTATCTTGAAGAGGTGATATCCAGCACCCCCTGCGCCATTAACCCGATGGATTTGTTGCGGCCCAATTATAACGCCTGGAGAATGTTACGGGTAGCCGATCCCGATTCTACTGAAGTTTCTGTAAATCCGATCTACCTCAGGGCCGGAAGCGGTGATTCGGCTCTGATCACTATTATTCCGAAAAACAGCATTGGTCAGCCTCCGGTTGATGGGGCGGTCGTAGGCGTTGTCAACTTTGGAAATTTTGGTAACGGCACATTAAGAGATGTTGTGGATAATGGGGATGATACCTTTTCCGCCTATATTATTGCGGCCCCCAGCTTTGGTGCCGATACCATTCATACCACCATTATCACTTACGACACCACCATATATCCCAATGACCGCTCGGTTATCACTTATTTTTTGTGCGGTGACGCTAACTCGGATAATCTGGCCAACGTCGGGGATGCCGTTTTTCTGATTAATTTTGTCTTTAAGGGAGGGGAAACACCGGTCCCACCGGAAGCTGGTGACGCGAATTGTGACGGTTTGTCAAATGTCGGCGATGCCGTATATTTGATAAACTATGTTTTCAAGCAGGGATCTGACCCCTGCTCCGGGTGCCCCGAGTAAATCGGCAGGAAGTTTTGGGAAGTTTGAATAATTTTAACACATAAAGGAGGCATTTTAATGCCTCCCTTTTTTGTTTGTAGTCATCCATCTTATCACAATCATAAGTCAGGAGGTCGGAGCGGGCGACAGCCAAAAAGGTGGTATCGCCACATCCGTGGATCGGGGCGGATCGGGGGGCTGAATCCACGTGGATCGGGGGCTGAAACCCCGTGGACCGGGGTGGATTATGGCTCTGATTTGTCGATAAATTGTGTAAGAGGGTAACTAAACGGTATGAAGACAGAAGTCGTATCCAATAGTAAGAGCAGTTTGGACAAAATCATTTCGACCATCGGCGATCTGCCCGCTTCTCCGGCAGTCGTCTCAGTTGTTATGGGGTTGACCTCCAATCTTGATTCCAATGTCCAGGAGATATCCAAAGTCCTCTCATCTGACCAGACTTTGACCGCCAAAGTTCTGATGCTTTCCAACTCCTCATTTTACGGTCGCCCCAAAGAGGTTATGACCCTTGATGAAGCGATCCCGATTTTGGGATTTTTTGCCGTTCGTTCAATGGTGATCGCCACCTCAGCGCAAACGATGTACAGTAGTGGCGGAGAGGATAATCCGCGGGAGTGGCTCTGGCGCCATTCGTTATCGACGGCGGTGGCGGCCCGGCAGATTGCGGGAGATTTAAAACATCCGACCAGAGAAGAAATTTTCATCGCCGCCCTGCTTCATGACATCGGCAAACTGGTACTGATGCAAAAATTACCCGAGCAGTATCAACATGTGATTGAAGCGGTTGGTCGTGGGGACGGTTCCTTCCTGACGATTGAGAACGAACAGTTTGGCTTTAACCATTGTGACGTGGCTGAGGTTTTATTGGAACAATGGTCGTTTCCCAATCGATTAATTGAGGCGATCAGGGAACATCACCGACCGGTTGAAATTGTGGAAGAGGAACCACCCCCAATAGCATACATGATTCAACTCAGTAATTACCTGGCCAAAAAAATTGAAAACCGTTTTGGAGAGATAGATATTGAGCCATCGGTCATTCTGGAGACGGCACAATCAATCGGGCTGAGGACTGACAGGCTGGAGGAGCTGACCGAAGAGATTCGGGAGCATTACCAGGCGGAAATTAACATCTTAGAGGGATAATGAGTTCAACCGTCAACACACTATTGCACAGAAAGTTGGATAAATTTTCCAGCCTTCCTTCGATCCCGGAGGTTTTATTCAACATCCGGGTGATATCGGAAAACCCTAAAGCTTCGGCAACCGATCTGGCTAACTGTATTCTGTCTGACCACCAGCTCACCAGTCGGATTTTGCAGGTCTCCAATTCAGCCTACTACGGAGATTTTTCCGGAAAAATATCGACCGTTACCCATGCCATTATTTTGATGGGTTTTCGAGCCGTCCGAAATATCGCAATTTCGATGGCCGCCTATCAAGCGGTCAACCGCTTGACCAAAAACAGCAACTTTGACACTAAGGCGTTTTGGGCCCGGTCGTTGGCGTCAGGGATCATCGCAAAATTTTTGGCCAACCGCATGAAGAAGATGAAACTGGCCGAGTCTGCCTTTATCGCTGGATTTCTTCATGATATCGGGCAACCTGTTTTGGCAGGGATCTTCCCGAAAAAATATGACGAGATCAGTAAGCTGGAAGCGGACAATCCGGAAATCTATAAATCGGAGCATATTTTACTTGGTGTCAATCATCTTGAAGCGGGTGAACATGTCGCCCGTAAATGGAATCTGCCGGATAGCCTGATTGCTGTGATTTGCCGTCATCATCGAATCGGTATGGCGGCAACAGAAAATTCGGACGAACTGTTGGTTGACTTAGTGCACCTCGGCGACATGCTTTATCCCCACGTCATGGCTGGCGTATCGCCTGAGTCTCAGGCATTTGCCGTTGCGCTGGAAAGAACGCAAAACCTCCTTGAGATATCCTCAGATGACCTGGCTGATCTGATTGTCGAATGCCGATCTTTGGTAACCGAAATTGCCAGCGATTTGGAAATTGATATTGGAAATCAGCTGGACCATACCGAACTGACGGAAAAAGATATGACCGGTCTGCGCCAGCAATTGTGCAACAAAGAGATCCAACTGGCCTTTTTGCAGAATGCGACCAACTCGTTGCTTGAAGCCCACTCGACCGATGAAATTTTGCAGGTCATTTGCGAGGCGGTCTTCCGAGGTCTTCAGTTGGGCCGGGTCATTATCTTTGAATATCAGGAAAAATGGGAAAGCTATAACGGCAGGGTCGGTTTTGGGGTCGATTCCCAACAGGATATTCATGCCCTTAGTTTTTCGATACATAAAGGACTCTTCAAACATATCTTTAATGGCGGAGCGGCGATCTCAATCGTCGATCAGAGTCTCAAACTGTACAGTGCGCTCGTCTCCAAAGAGGAGTCAGATAAATTGGGAGCCGGCACCTTTGCCATCGTTCCGATCAGCATCAATGATAAACCGCAATTTGTCATTTTTGCCGACTGTATCAATCGTCAACATCCGATTAATGATGAGTCGCTCCATTCAATGATCTCATTGGCCAATCAGGGTGCCATGTCGTTGGAGTTGCGCCAGCTCAAGAAAGGGACATCAAGCCAATAGGATTGGCAAACTCTGAATAATTTTCCACCATTACGTTTAACAGCAACTTATATTTTATCACCTCGTAATAAAACCAATGCAAAAACCGGTTCTATTTTCGGTCGGAATAAAAACTCTTATCGGAGGAGTTCGTCCATTGATAAAAGTAGCCAATTTGTGTCGTTCGTTTGACACCAAAAAAGCTGTTGCTGATTTGAATTTTGAAGTTAGACGGGGTGAAATTTTTGCTCTGTTGGGTCCCAACGGTGCCGGGAAAACGACGACGATCAAAATGATTTTGGGGATGCTCAAGCCGGACTCGGGATCAATCAGTTTCGATGGACAGCCGCTTCAATTCGGAGAGGTAGCTTACAAATCTCGCATCGGATACGTCCCGGAAACCTGCGCTTTATATGAGACGCTCTCCGGTCGTGAATATTTGAGTTTTATTGGAAATCTTCACCACCTCTCCGAGACGGATGTTAAAGAAAAATCGGACCGTCTGCTGGAGATGCTTGATTTGGGCGATGAGGCAGACCAGTTGATTCGTAGTTACTCCAAAGGGATGAAGCAAAAAGTCCTGATTATCTCGGCGCTTTTGCATGATCCCGATTTGATTATCCTCGACGAGCCATTTTCCGGACTGGATGCCAACACCGTTTTGATATTTAAAGAGATTTTAAAATCGCAGGCGGCCCGTGGAAAAACGATTATTTTCTGTTCCCATATTCTGGAGGTCGTCCAAAAGCTGGTTGATCGGTTGATGATTATGAAAGAAGGTAAAGCTCTTGTTTCCGGGACCCCCGATGAGATTATGCGCCAAACCGGGCATGACAGCCTCGATTTGACCTTTAATCGCATCACCGGATCGAGAGATACCGAAGCGGTGGCTCAGGATATTATCGACGTCATCGGTAGTTCGAAGGACAGTGATTCGGGGAATCCTGATTCGCCGAGTGACAATGGAACCAACTAAGCAAACGATTAACAGGCATCAACTGCGGACGCTGATTCAAGTCGGAATCAAGCAAAACTGGCGCGGAGCAACCAACCCGTTTGAGCCGACCGCTGACAAAAAAGCTACCGTCGGTTTCCCCGGTTTGGCGATCTGGGTCGGCCTTAACCTGTTTTTGTCGTTTGCCCTCGGTGGCATGATTTTGGCCATCTCCGATTTCTTCATTTCGCTGGTGCTCTCATCATTTTTGGCGATGACAATTGTTTCGATGCAGGTCTTGATGGAGTTTGGCAATATCATAATCATCCCCGATGATTTCCACATCATCGGCCCTCGGCCGGTTAACTCCAAAACATTCTTTATCTCCAAGCTGATCCAGCTAATTTATTTTGTGTCCCTTTTATCGCTGGCGATCTCAATTATCCCATCTTTTTTTGCCCTTGCCAAAACTGAATCGATCCTCAGTCCGGTAGCTCTGATCCTGCAGTTCTGGATTTGTAATCTGTTTGCCTCATTCCTGATGATGACGATCTACACCCTGATTATGAAAAAAACTGATCGCAGTCGGCTGGAACGAATCCTCGGTTATGTTCAGCTGGTAATGATGATTCTCATCATGAGCGGGTCGTTTATTTTTGCTCAATTGTTTAGAGAATATTTTATGGGAGCCGACCTATCTGCCGCGCTCTGGGTCAAGCTATTACCGACTTATTGGTTTGCATCGCCGTACAAGTTGATTTCTAGTGGATGGGATTTTCTCACATTCACATTTGCATGTGGAGCTTTGATACTACTCATCATCATTTCCCGCGTTGCCTTTTCATATCTATCGCTGAGTTACGCCGACTCGCTCAGTCGCATCCCATCCAATTTGGAATCGAAGCAGCGCAATTACCTGCCTCGCTTTGTGGTTAGTTTGTGGAATCGATACGCCCGACCGGAAGACAAGGCTCTGCTGATGATTACCCGGGCCAATTTTAAGCATGATGCCAAATTCCGCCTCGGGATTATGTCGTTTCTACCGATTCTTCTAATTTATGGTGCGATCGGAATCAGGGAGGCGGGCGACGGAATCTTTAATCCTCTCAACCCTATCGAGGGTACCGCAGAAATACCTAATCTTTTATTCGGGTTTGCCGTGTCGTTTTTCCCATTGGTAATCATGTCAGCTATGCACAGTTCCAAATCGTGGGAATCGGCCTGGGTTTATTTTTCGACACCAATGGATCGGGTGAGGATGGTTCAGTCGGTTGGGCGAATAATTATTTTGATTATAACTTTCCCCTTTGGGGTGGGGTTATTTTTGATTTATCTCTATTTTTTTAAAAACCCGCTCGATGCCTTCCTGCATACTTTGTTTCTTGTTACGGTAGGCACTAATATAATCACTTTCGGAAATCTCTTTTCATTTACATCAAAACTGCCGTTTTCGACCGATTTCTCATCCGGTAATGTTATGATGTCCGGACTGGGCGGTTTACTTCTCTCACTGGTAGTTTTTATGCCGCCGATAATATACATCTGCATTGCAGGGTATCACGGATATATCGGCTGGGTGGTGGCGATGGTGATAATGCTGGTAATTAAAAAATTATTGGCAATTGGGTCTACCAAACGGATAGAGATCAGGGTTAAAAAACTGGAATTTTTCGGATGAGCGTTTGAGCGACCTTGAGTAATTCGAGCCATCGGTAACAACCGACCACCAGACTCAAACCATCAATCCACCCATAATAAATTTAATCAGGCCGATGACCGCCGCAACCATACAAAGTATGACACCGGTAATTGCGCCGCCCTTGGCCGGATTTTTGGTTATTGTCAGAGCAAAAACCCCCAGGAGGACACCGATCCCGGCAAATGGAATATTGAACAGATTCAGCCATTCCGCCCCCGGCAAAAAGGCCACGCAGGTTGCCAATAACGCCAATAAGCCCCACACCAGACTTAAGGTTCTCATCTGAAGGATCCCTTTCCCAATACCTATAATGCGACCACCATTGCGGTGGATGAACTGCATAGAATCTATAATTAGATGGAGGTCATTATTTGACCTGCCAATTTAAACAAAAATATATAGGCGACAATAACTGTTGGGTATTATCAATATATATATTCAGATCCAAATTTCAAACAAAATCTCGACTAATCAATCTCATCGCCTCAACTTCGGGGCCAAAAAAGATTGAGACTCAGGGCTGAATTACATATCAATGAGGTGGTAGGCATTATGGCAAAGAAAAGAACGCTATTTGAGCCGCATGAGAAATGGGATAAGCAGGAAAAATAGATTATATGCTATAGGTCACCGAACGACGCTGTTTTTTCATGCCAACCACAATCTGGTCAATAACCACAATTGCCGAGAGAGTAACAACAATGAATAGGACCATCAGCGGATTGATGCCATAGTTGGATAGAAACTGCTTTACAACATTGAGGGCGGCGGCACTGCTGGCTAGCATCTCCAAACCCCACAGGCGAGTTGCCGTTCCGATAGCCAACAGGTCGAGGAAATATAGGCCCACCGCAACCATAATGGCAATAGCTGAAAAGCCGATCAGACCATCGCTGAACTTAATTATCGGAGTTGAGAAAACAGGTGAAGCAGATGTAACCGGATCGGCTGACAAAGCCGAATTTTCTGGAATTTTATCGAGAACCGTGTCGGCAAAGTTGACTGAGAGAGAAAAATCGACCTCCTCTTTCAGCCCAACAAACAACGCTTGATAGTTAGCGACCTCATTCTGGCAGATTGGACAATGGTCCAGATGGGACGCGACCAGATTGGAGTCAGCCAAAGAGCCGTCGAGTAGTTGTTGAATCTGGTCATCTGTGAGATGGTCGCTCATAAATCCCCCCGGTCGTAACCGGTTTGAAGTCTTTCTTTTAGCACTTTTCTGGCACGAAACAGATAACTTTTGACCGTCCCTTCAGGAAGTTTCATCGTCTGGCCGATTTCGGCGTAGCTCATTTCATCAAGATGAAAGAGCGTCACGATTGTCTTATAAAGAGCGGGCAATTTATCTATCTCCCTCTTTAATATAGCCGAAAGGTTGTTTTTTGACAAGATGATATCCGGCTGATAGCGTGTATCGGCAACCGGCTCGAACTGTGTCTCATCATCTCCGAGGTCGTCATATAATGGTAACTTTTTCTTCTCCAGGAAGTTGAGACAACTGTTATGGGCAATCCGAGCGATCCAGGTCGATAGTTTTGACTCAAATCGAAAACGGCCCAGGTTATTGTACACTTTGATAAAAACTTCCTGACACAAATCCTCACGATCCGATTCAGACTTGACCATTCGGTACACGACATGGCCGACCAGACGCTGATTGTCAGAAATAAGCGTCCGGAAGGCGCTTTTATCGCCTGCCAATATCTTTTGTACCAGAGCATTAGATTCGGTCATATCCTTTCTCTATATAAAAGAGACCGCTATGACAATTAAAAGTTGCAAAAAAAATCCTGCAACCTTTCTGAATCCGGCCGGTCAGATAAGGGAAATTAAAAAAGAAAATTATTTGAAAAGGAGGATAGCATGGACTGGGAACCTATTTTAATCGTAACCGTAATCTTTGGAACAGCCGCTTTTGTCATCAAGTCGATATTGGAATATCGCCTTAAACAAAAACTGATAAGTGCCGGAATGGTCGATGAAAAGCTGAAATTTCTCAACTTTGACAAGCTGGCCAACTACGCTCCCTCTTCGTTAAAGTGGGGGCTGGTATTAACTTTCATCGGTGCTGGCATTCTTATTTTGAAGCTTTACCCCGGATATGTTGAGGATGAAGCGGTCTTTGGGACAATGCTCATTGCCGCCGGAGCCGGACTTTTGACTTACTATTTTATCGCCAATTCAATAATGAAAAAGCACCAGAATGGCAATCCACCAGAGCAAAATTAGTTAGAAAAGAACCCTTGGTACCATTCCCCGTGTCCTCTTATTTGGGGGCATGGGGTTATTAGTGTAGGCTGTGAATGCCAGAAAGCATGGCCGCTATTGCACTAATAAGTTATTTTTGGGGATTTACTGCACTTGGTCTGAGTTATTTCTCCTCAAATCTGATAGCTTTTTCTACCCCTTCCTCAAAAATATAGTTGTTATTTTCCCGTTTATAACGAAAATTACAAATACCGATTAACAATCGGGCGTAATAGTAGTTATTGTGGTAGTTAATATCGAAGATGGCGATTTTTTGTAATTAGGCCATTTTGGAAATGAGCAAGGGATGCCGCAATGAGACTATTTAATTATTAAAAGTAAAAACAGATCGTCCGGGAACAAATAAATGAATTGATCATTATATACTGATGCAAATAGAGAACTGTTTTAACGATGGGCAACACCGGCAAGCGAAGGCAAAAAAGAGACAACAATTGAAGAACAATAAACCGATCCTGACAATAGACCAAACAGGCCAATCCCTCAGAGGAACGGCGGTTTTGCCCGATCTCAGTCTCAAAAAACTAAGCCGTCGCATCACCGCATACATGATGCTGACGAAGCCATCAATTATGCTCTTGGTCTTGGTTACCGGCGGAACCGCCCTGATTGTCGAGGGATCTTTTCTAAATCAGCCTTCACATCTGTTAATTTTTCTGGTCGGCCTCTACCTGACCGGAGGGTGTGCCAACGCCTTAAACCAACTGTTTGAGCGGGATATCGACGCCCGGATGACCCGGACGATGAAGAGGCGACCGTTACCCAAAGGGCAATTGGAGGCCTCAGAAGCATTCTGGTTCTCGATAACCATCGGCGTCGTTGGTCTGTTGATCTTGGGTCTTGTATTTAACCTCCTGACCGCCTTCCTGTCGCTTGGTACGATTTTATTTTACAGCCTGTTTTATACTTTGTGGCTTAAGCCAAACAGTATGCAAAATATAGTGATCGGTGGTGTTGCCGGGGCGATGGCCCCGATCGGTGCCTGGGCGGCGGCAACCGGGACGGTTGGCGCGGAAGCGCTGGTCATGTTCCTTGTCGTTTTCCTCTGGACGCCCCCTCATTTTTGGGCGCTGGCCTATTGCTACCGAGACGATTACCGCCGGACCAAGTTACCAATGTTGCCGGTGATGAAAGATTTATCTTCAACTTTAAACTACATTTCTGTTTATTCAGTTGCCTTGATAATTGCCAGCCTTGGTTATTTTTGGACCGGAGGAGGGTCTCTGTACTTGATCCTGGCGATTATTTTAGGTAGCTACTTTCTGGCAAAAGTATTCGTGGCCCGACGTAAGCGGGATGAAAAGTCAATCTGGGCGATTTTTACCGCCTCAATTATATATCTTTTTGGATTGTTTTTGGCGATGATTATTGATAAATTCGCCATGATCCTTTTTTAAAATATTAGACAGGAAAGCTATTGGCTCAGATATTTCCAGCATGGACCAACCGCCTGCCCCTTATGGTCATCGCGGTTCTGCTCATCATAGCATCAAGCGTTGCCGGCTTCTTTTGGTATTATGGGTCGCCGCGCTATACCGATGTTGGTTATCGGCCCAAACAGCCGCAACCATATAGCCATAAACTTCATGCCGGAGATTTGGGGATTGATTGCCGATACTGCCATAGTGATGTTGAGAAATCTCCCAACGCCAATATTCCTCCGACGCAGACCTGCATGAACTGCCATACCTTGATAAAAGCTGATAGTGATAAACTGCTGGCCGTTCGATCCAGTTGGGCGAACAAAACACCGCTGGAATGGGTTCGTGTTCACGAACTGCCCGACTATGCCTATTTTGACCACAGCGTTCATTTATCAGCCGGGGTCGGATGCGTTAGCTGTCATGGAAATGTGGCCGAGATGGAAGAGGTCACCCAGATGGAACCGTTGTCGATGTCGTGGTGTCTTGACTGCCATCGCAACCCGGAACCAAACCTGCGCCCAGCCGATCAGATTACCAACATGACCTGGGTACCGAGTGAAGAAGATAAAATTAAGGCGCATCAGATGATGCTTACAAAAAAGATCGACCCACCGGTCGATTGTTCGGGATGCCATCGGTGAATAAAGAGATCAAGCAATTATCGGGGGAAAAGTTCTGGCGGTCGTTGGATCAACTGGCCGACAAACCGGAATTTCGTCGCTTTTTGGAAGCAGAATTCCCCGCTTCGGTAGATGAAGAAAAGCATGGCGTTTCGCGCCGAAATTTTTTGTCGATTATGGGCGCATCGCTGGCGATGGCCGGACTGGTTGGTTGTCGGCGTCCCGTAGAAAAAATTATCCCGTACGTGTCTCAACCGGAAAGCATCATTCCCGGTGTCCCCAACTATTATGCCACGACGTTCCCGTTTGGGCGGACCCCCTTGGGTGTTATCGTCGAGAGTCACGAAGGCCGACCGACAAAAATTGAGGGAAACAAAGCGCATCCGAGTACGCGTGGAAAATCAAACGGCTTTATGCAGGCAGAGATATTAAACCTGTATGACCCGGACCGCACTACTGAAGTCTTGCATCAGGGTGAAAAGTCGGACAAAGCTAAATTTACGACTTTCTGGAATGAACAACTTGCGGAGTTGAGGGAAGTTTCTGGCAAGGGGTTGGCTGTTGTTATTGAACCACACTGCTCCCCCACATTGGCAAATTTGGGTCAAGATCTGAAACGACTCATGCCTGAGGGGTTGTACATTGGGTATAATCCGATCAGCGATGATGCGGCCCGAGCCGGAAGCGACGAGCAACCAACGCATCAGTTTGACAAAGCAAAAATTATCCTGTCGCTCGATTCTGACTTTCTTGGAACCGAAGATGACAACCTGATCTCGACCCGGCAATTCGCCGATGGACGACGCGTCCTGAATCCGGGTGACGAGATGAGTCGGCTGTATGTTGTCGAACCAGACTTTAGCATCACCGGGGTTTCCTCAGACCACCGCTTGCGTTTGCCCCGAAGTGCGGTTGAGAAATTTACCGTTGCCTTAATTTCTGAGTTGGAAAATCAGGGACTTGGTTCTTTTGAGATTGCAATGGGAAGTCACAATTTTGACCGCAAGTGGTTATCCACTTTGGCCTCCGACCTGATAAAAAATAAGGGTGCATCGCTGGTTGTGGCCGGACGAACCCAACCTGCTGAAGTTCATGTTCTGGTAAAAAAGCTGAATTCAGCCCTTGATAATGTTGGCAAAACGGTAGCCTATCTTCCGATCTCTCCCAGTGAAACCGACATTGATTTCACAAATAGCTTACATGAGTTAGACGAGGCGGTTAAGGCGAATGATATTACAACCTTGGTGATGCTTGGTGGTAATCCGGTTTACAACGCTCCGACTAATCTGAATTTTCAAAAACTGCTGAAAAAGGTCACTCACACGGTTCATCTGAGTGATCGACTGAATGAAACATCGCAATTGGTCGACTGGCACCTGCCCCGAGCCCATTGGTTGGAAAGCTGGGGGGATGCGGCCACAAGTGATGGCGTCAAGTCTGTCATTCAACCGTTGATCGAACCGCTCTTTGGCGGGATTGGTGATGTTGAATTTTTGAATCTTATTGTTACTGGTGAAAATCGACCCGGACATGAGATTGTGCGTGAATCGTGGCAGAAATTTATCACCGGAGATTTTGAAACCGGCTGGCGGAAAGTTTTGCATGATGGTTTGTTGGCCTCCGACCAATCAACACTAAGAGATACCCAGCAGACGGCAAACTTTAACCGCGCCGAACGAACCATATCTTACCCTGATGCGGTCGAAATTTCTGCCCATAAGCTGGAGCTGATATTTCAGGTCTCTCCCACTTTGTACGACGGGCGGTACGCCAACAACGGCTGGATGCAGGAACTCCCGCACCCCGTCTCTAAGTTAACCTGGGATAACGCCGCAGCGGTCAGCACAACTACGGCGAACGACCTCGGAGTTACCAACGGTGACGTTGTAGCCTTGACGCATAACGGCAAATCGCTTGAACTGCCAATCTGGATCGTTCCCGGTCTGGCTGATAATATGATCTCATTAGAACTTGGCTATGGACAGAAGAGCTCTGGCCGGGTCGCCAACAACGTTGGCGTTAATGCTTATGCGATGCGAACCGATGAAAACTGTTATGCTCTTTCGGGCGTAACGTTGACCAAAACCGGAAATACTTATCCGCTCGCATCGACGCAGGATCATGGTAGCATGGAGGGACGGCCGATTGTCCGTCAGGCAACGCGCGATCATTATGTTGCGCATCCTGCCTTTGCCCAGGAGATGGCCGAGCATCCGCCTCTTCGCGGTATTTACCCTGAGCATGATTATTCAAAAGGGTACCAATGGGGGATGGCAATTGATCTCAGTTCCTGCACTGGATGCAACTCCTGTACCGTCGCCTGCCAGAGTGAAAATAATATATCGGTCGTTGGCAAAGAACAGGTTGCCAACGGTCGCGAAATGCACTGGATTCGTATGGATCGGTATTTCACCGGAGAGACTGAAAATCCGACGGCGGTTTTCCAACCTGTTACCTGTCAGCATTGCGAAAATGCGCCGTGCGAACAGGTCTGTCCCGTTCAGGCAACTTCTCATGACAAAGAGGGTCTGAACGTCATGACTTACAACCGCTGTGTCGGGACGCGCTACTGCTCCAACAACTGTCCTTACAAAGTGCGCCGTTTTAATTACTTCAACTTTGTCAAAGACACACCGGAAATCGTCAAACTGGCGATGAACCCGGATGTGACAATGCGGTCGCGCGGTGTTATGGAAAAATGTACCTTCTGTACGCAACGGATCAACCAGGCACGCATATCAGCCAAGAAGAGCGATGTACCGATTGCTGACGGACAGGTAACGACCGCCTGCGAACAGGCCTGCCCAGCCGATGCAATCACCTTTGGAAATATTAACGACCCCGATAGTCGGGTTGTAAAAGTCAAAAAGCAGAACCGCAATTATGAGCTATTGGCCGAACTGAACACCAAGCCGCGCAACAGTTATTTGGCAATTATAAAAAACCGCCACCCTGAATTGGAGGATTATATCCCTTCGCTCACCAGCTAACGGCAGTTGAAGTCGGGGATATATAATAAAATTGAGTAGTAGCACAGAACATATTGAAGAGCCGCTGATCAAAGGTAACCCATCGTTTGGGAAGATCACCTCGGTGATTAGTAGAATCAGCGAGAAAAAAGCTCCCCGGATGTGGTATGTCGCTATTTCCATCACCAGCAGTTTGGCGGCGCTGATGTTTGTCTCAATCGGTTATCTCGTTTGGGAAGGGGTGGGGATATGGGGTCTCAATAACCCGGTTGGCTGGGGTTGGGCGATTATAAATTTTGTTTTCTGGGTTGGCATCGGTCATGCCGGGACCTTGATTTCGGCCATTCTGTTTCTCTTGCGCCAAAAATGGCGCACCTCTATCAACCGCTTCGCCGAAGCGATGACCCTCTTTGCCGTTATGTGCGCTTTGGTCTTTCCCGGTATTCATGTCGGGCGGATCTGGATCGCCTACTATATGTTCCCCCTGCCGAACCAGATGGACATGTGGCCTAACTTTCGCTCACCTTTGTTGTGGGACGTTTTTGCCGTCGGGACTTATTTTACCGTCTCGTTGATGTTTTGGTACGTCGGGCTGATCCCCGATCTGGCCACCCTTCGGGACCGAGCCACGACCAAACTGCGCAAATTTGTGCTTGGGATTTTGGCCGTTGGCTGGCATGGTGGGAACCGCCAATGGAAGCATTACGAATTGGCTTATCTTATTTTGGCCGGTATCTCGACACCGTTGGTACTTTCGGTTCACTCGGTCGTATCGACCGATTTTGCCGTCAGTATTGTTCCGGGCTGGCATACGACGATCTTCCCTCCTTACTTTGTCGCCGGAGCGATATTTTCCGGCTTTGCGATGGTTATGACATTGTCGATCATCGTCCGCAAGCTGTTTGCCTTGGAAGATTATATCACCCTGCGCCATCTGGAACGGATTAATAAAATTATGCTCTTAACCGGCATGATGGTCGGTTACGCTTATTCGATTGAATTTTTTATCGCCTGGTATAGTGGTAATATTTACGAAGCGTTTACCTTCATCAATCGGGCCACGGGGCCTTACGCCTGGGGTTATTGGATTATGATAACCTGCAATGTCGTTGTGCCTCAGATGTTCTGGTTTAAAAAACTGCGCAACAGCATTCCGGTCATGTTTGTTATTTCGATATTAATCAATGTCGGGATGTGGTTTGAGCGGTTTGTTATTGTCGTTTCGTCGCTGGCTAACGATTTTCTACCGGCGGCGTGGGATTATTACAGCCCGACATTCTGGGACATCTCCACTTTCGTTGGATCATTCGGACTCTTTTTGACCCTCTTTTTGTTGTTCATTCGCTTTGCCCCGATTATTGCCATGTCGGAAGTGAAAGGCGTTCTGCCGGAGGCAGACCCGCACCATCATGCTCAGGATCACGATCATAAGGAGCCTAATGATGGCCATTGAGAAACCATACGGAATATTGGCCCGCTTCCAGGATCCCGGCACCCTACTTAAGGCGGCTGAAAGTATTCGGGATGCTGGATACAAAAATTTTGATTGCCACTCCCCCTTCCCGATTCATGGGATGGATCAGGCAATGGGGCTGAAGCGCTCGCCTTTGGGTTGGATCGTCGGTGCCACCGCTTTTTGCGGAGGTTCGGCCGCCCTTGGTTTACAATGGTGGACGCATGCGATTGAGTACCCGATCGTGATATCGGGTAAGCCGTTTTTCAGCTTTCAGGCTTTTGTTTTGGTGACCTTTGCTATGGCCGTACTGGGTGGAGCTGTCGCCGCGACTTTTGGGATGCTCTTTTTAAACCGTCTGCCCCGCTACCATAACCACCTCTTTTTTTCAAAGCAGTTTGAAACGACGAGCGACGATTGTTTCTTTATCAGCATTGATGCCAACGACAAAAATTTTAAAGATCACCAGTCGAAAGAATTTTTGGAATCAATCGGCGGCTATGATGTCGAGCTGATTGTAGAATCGTAAAAAATATTATGCATAAAACAGAACGGACATATTGTTTGCGAACCGGACAAGTAACGACCCTGATGGTTATCCTGTCTCTTGTGATGCTGTCGTTTTTGGCCGGCTGTAGTCGCAATCGCCCGGCCCGAAAGCCACCCATCCATCTCAATCCGAATATGGATAATCAGGAAAAGTACAAGGCGCAGTCGGAAAGCAAGTTTTTTGCCGACGGCTCGACGATGCGCATACCGGTTGATGGAACGGTGGCACGCGGGGAGCTATTTGATGATCCAATTTACAATACCGGTAAATTGCCCAACGGTAAATTTGTCAAGAAGGTTCCGGTTGAGGTCGATTACGATCTGATTAAGCGTGGCCAGGAACGGTTTAATATTTTTTGCGCTCCTTGTCACAGTCGGCTTGGCGATGGCCAGGGATTATTGATTAAAAAAGGATATATTCCTCCCCCGACTTTCCATCAGGATCGAATTCGCCAGATAACTGACGGCGAGATGTTTGGCATTATTTCCAACGGTGTCCGGAATATGCCCAGCTATTCAAGCCAGGTGCCGGTCGAGGATCGTTGGGCGATAATCACCTTCCTGCGCGCCTTACAGCGAAGCCACAACGCCGACCTGTCTGATATTCCTGCCGACCAAAGAGAAGCGCTTGAAAAAGCAGAAAATGATTCAAAGGAGCAAGAGTCCAAGGTGGAGGGGGAAGCGGTAAAATGAAATTAGATGCTTCGACATATCGGTTGAGCGAAGCCGGGCGTCCGGGTCAGATTGGTCTGATTCTTGGCCTTCTCGGATTGATCGCCGGTGGAGCCGGGTACTGGGTCGATTCCGAGCAGTTTTTCTTTTCCTACCTGACTGCTTTTTTCTATTGGTTTACCTTTGCCATCGGAGGACTCTTTTTTGTCCTGTTGCATCATCTCGTCGCCGCCACCTGGTCTGTTGTCATCAGGCGGTTAGCCGAATCGGTCATGGCCACTGTGCCATTTATGGCGCTTCTGTTTATCCCGATTCTGTTTGGCGTACACGATCTGTACCATTGGAGTCATGCCGAAGCGGTTGCTGATGATGTCCTTTTGCAGGGTAAAGCCCCGTATTTAAATTTTGGATTTTTTGCCCTCCGAGCGGCGCTCTATTTTGGGATATGGACTCTTCTGAGTTACCTGTTACGAAAAATTTCGTTTAAGCAGGACAAGGGGGAGGTTCAGGATTTCCCACACAAGACAGCCTTTATCTCGGCACCAGGAATGATCGCCTTTGCCCTGACATTGACCTTTGCTTCGTTTGACTGGCTGATGACTCTGGACCCGCATTGGTACTCGACAATCTTTGGGGTCTATATCTTTTCCGGGTGCGTCGTATCAATTTTTGCCTTTATGATATTGACCTTCCGTTTCCTCGGTAAGAACAAGATTCTGACTGAGACGATCACGATTGAGCATTACCATGATATGGGCAAGATGCTGTTTGCTTTTATGGTTTTTTGGGCTTACATGGCTTTTTCGCAGTATTTTATTATCTGGTACGGAAACGTCCCGGAGGAAACAATCTGGTTTATCCATCGTTGGGAAGGATCGTGGAAAACGATCTCACTTTTACTCGTCTTCGGGAACTTTGGTATTCCATTTTTCATCCTGATCACCCGCGTGGCCAAACGAGCCGGTCTTATGATGGTGATAATGCCAATCTGGCTCTTGATTATGCACTGGATTGATATTTTCTGGATCGTGACGCCAACTTTGCACAAACACGGATATCATATCTCCTGGATGGATCCGGCCTTGACGATTGGCATCGGTGGGATTTTCTTCTATCTGGTCTGGAGCCGTTTCATCGCCCGACCGATCATTCCGGTCGGCGACCCCAAATTGAAGGCATCTATTAACAGTTTGAGCCATTAATTATGAATATGAAGACTGTCCAACAAGACGGATACGAAAAACAGGATGTCAATGTCATCAAGGTTATGTTGATTGGCTTTGGCGGAATAATTTTTCTGGCTGTGATGATTATATTTTTGATCGATTATTTTATCGGATCGCGTGAGGATATCATGAAACAGTCGGCTCTTGAGCCGATTTCATCCGAACTTATCGAACTACGCCAAAGGGAACAGGCCAAGCTTGGTTCCTATGGGGTAGAAAACCAGATTACCAATCGCTATTATATTCCGATTGAACGGGCGATCCAGCTCGTCGCCGAAGATTATCGCACTATTCAGGCAGGCTCCGAGGAGAAGTAAATTGAAGCATCAGTCTAATTACATATTAGCCAGGCTCAGGTTGCGCCATTTTTTAATTATGACAATGGCGATTATCGCTATCCATGTTAGTCAACCGGCCTCTGCCCAGGTTGTGCGAACCGACGATCCCGCTTTGACCAAAATTGATATTATCGAGCATTCCGGCGAGACGATTCCTTTGGATATTAAACTGACCGACGAAACCGGTCAGGCGGTTGTTTTGGCCGATTATTTTTCTGAAAATAAACCGGTCGTTATGGTTATGGCTTATTACACATGCCCGATGCTGTGCAATTTAGTCCTCAATGGTGTCGCCCAAACCGCCTCCGATATCGACTGGTTGCCGGGAGAAGAATATCGGATCGTGACGGTAAGTATCGACTCGACCGAAAGTTTTAAACTGGCAGGAGAAAAAAAGGCTAACTACATCACCAGTATGGGCCGCCCCGAAGCCTCCTCCGGCTGGAGCTTTTTTACCGCCGAGGGTAACCAGTCACGCCGCTTGGCCGACGCATTGGGCTTCCAGTATTATTATGATGAGGAACTGAAGCAGTATGCCCATGCCGCGGTTGTTTTCATTTTGACACCGGATGGTGAAATTTCCCGATATCTTTATGGCATCGAGTTTACATCCAGAGATTTCAAGCTGGCTTTGATGGAAGCGGCGGACGGAAAGATTGGAACGACGATCGACCGTATTCTTTTGTACTGCTACCATTACGATCCGAACGCCGGCGGATACGTTGTGATGGCTGGTCGGGTGATGACTTTGGGTGGTGCCGGAATCCTGTTTGTGCTGGTTTTCTTTTTGGGTGGATTTTGGCTTTATGAAATCAGGCGACGACGGCAAACTGCCGGTCGCATCGACTGTGGCAGAACTCAGGTAACGAGGTAAGACCAGATAATGGATAGTACCGGAACATTATTTATGCCGCCGGGTCGATCAACGATCGCCGGTGATGTGGATGCCCTTTTCAATTTTATCATGTACGCCAGTCTGGGATTTTTCCTGATTGTTGTCGTCACCATGATTTACTTTGTCATCCGTTATCGCCGACGCGGTGCTGATGCTACGACCCCCGACCTGTCGCATAATCTCAAGTTGGAACTAATCTGGTCGATAGTGCCGACGATTCTCGTCATCATTGTCTTTTTCTGGGGCTTTAACCTGTTTATGAAAATGAGTATCGTGCCTCACGATGCCTACGAGGTCAAAGTCACCGCCCAACAGTGGTTCTGGAGCTTCAGCTACCCCAACGGCAACACCACCGTAAATGAACTGACCGTCCCGGCCGGACGACCGGTTAAGCTTCTGATGTCTTCACAGGATGTTATTCATTCGCTGTTTGTTCCTGACTTTCGGATCAAGATGGATGTCTTGCCAAACCGCTACACGATGACCTGGTTTGAAGCGCCGGAAACTGGAACGCACAACCTCTTTTGCGCCGAATATTGCGGAACCTCACATTCGGAGATGATTGGTCTGGTCAAAGTTTTGACATCCGAGCAATTTGACAAATGGCTGGAAGAAGGAGAATCCTCTGGTGATGGGATGACTCCGGCTGAGTATGGCCAAGTGCTATTTAAATCGAAAGCCTGCAACACTTGTCACAAAGTTGACGGTGTGGCCCATACCGGCCCGGCCCTAAACGGTATCATGGGCATTTCACATAAATTTACCGATGGTACATCAATCGTGGTTGATGAAAATTATATCCGGGAATCGGTTTTGAATCCTCAGACGAAAATTGTTGAGGGTTTTCAACCGGTGATGCCGACTTTTCAGGGCATCTTGAGCGAAAAACAGATCGACGCTTTGATCGCCTACTTAAAGTCATTGGAAAAGTGAGCAGATAGATGGAAAACGAACCGGTCATAAATTACCTGAACAGCCCGAAAGGGTGGCGAAGTTGGTTATTCACCCTCGATCACAAACGAATCGGGATCATGTACCTGATTGCGATCATGACCTTTTTCTCGATTGGTGGCTTGATGGCGCTGATTATCCGGATGGAGCTGTTTACTCCGGGTAGGCTATTTGTCGATAGCAAAACCTACAACCAGCTATTCACTTTGCATGGTGCGATAATGATTTTTCTATTCATTATCCCTTCGATTCCAGCCGCATTGGGGAATTTTATTTTGCCGCAAATGCTGGGGGCCAAAGATGTCGCTTTCCCTCGGATTAATCTTCTGAGTTGGTACATCTACGTTTTCGGATCTTTGTTTTGCCTTTATTCGATTTTTGCCGGAGCGGTTGATACCGGCTGGACTTTTTATACACCGTACAGCACGACGACATCAACGTCGGTAATATCGATGACGACTGGAGCGTTTATCCTCGGCTTCTCGTCGATTTTTACCGGGTTGAACTTTATCGTCACGATCCACAAACTCCGCTTGCCAGGGATGACCTGGTACAAATTGCCGCTGTTTGTTTGGGGTCTGTATGCAACTGCCATCATTCAGGTTTTGGCCACACCGGTTTTGGGAATCACTTTGGCATTGTTGGTGATGGAACGGACTTTGGGAATTGGCATCTTTGATCCGGCGATGGGTGGCGATCCGGTTCTGTTCCAGCATTTCTTCTGGTTCTATTCGCATCCGGCGGTCTATATCATGATTCTGCCCGGCATGGGGATCATCAGCGAGCTGGTCGCGACTTTTTGTAAGAAAAAGATTTTTGGTTACAAGGCAATCGCCTTTTCTTCACTGGCAATCGCCTTTATAAGTTTTATGGTTTGGGGACATCACATGTTCACCAGCGGCCAGTCGGAATTTGCCGCGATGCTCTTTTCCTTTTTGACCTTTTTGGTTGGTATTCCCTCCGGCATCAAAGTGTTTAACTGGTTGGCGACGATGTATCGCGGACGGATCAGTTTGGAAGCACCGATGCTTTATGTCCTGTCATTTCTGTTTCTGTTTTCCATCGGCGGGTTGACCGGTATCTTTTTGGGTGCGCTGGGAACCGACATTCACCTCCATGACACTTACTTTATCGTGGCCCATTTTCATTATGTGATGATGGGTGGGACAGTGATCGCCTTCTTAGGTGGGATACATTTTTGGTGGCCCAAAATGTTTGGGCGGATGTACAGCGAGTTCTGGGCCCGGATAGCGGCAATTTTGATTTTTGTTGGCTTCAACGTCACCTTTTTCACTCAGTTTTTTCTGGGGACCAAAGGGATGCCGCGTCGCTATCACAACTACCTTGACCAGTACCAACCGCTTCATGCCTTCTCTTCGGTCGGTTCGCTGATTCTCGGATTGGGTTTTTTGATTATGTTTATCTATCTCATCCATTCATTGTTCAGAGGACGTCGTGCGCCGGGTAACCCCTGGGGATCTTTGACGATGG
>JAUUYJ010000241.1 GCA_030588275.1 Candidatus Zixiibacteriota bacterium
AAGGTTAGCTTTGAGCCGTATGATTGCGGTGTGTTTTTGATCTTCATTCTTAAAAAAGGTATTGAAAAATATACAAGTAAGAAAAATAAGGGCATTGAATGGGATTTACCTCGGTATGACTTGAATTTCATTATTGATTACTTCAGAAAAGGCAAACCTATAAAGATGCTTTCCTTTGATGAGATGTACAGCGAAGAATTATTGGAAAAATATATTGAAGAGATTGCTGAGTTTGTTAAAAAATACTGCGGTGATCTTTTAAATGGTGATTTGTCAATATTACCCAAGCTTGATAAGATGATTGCAAAAAATGCAGAAATACTTGATAAAGAGTACTATGATGGATACAAAAAGGCTTTGGAAGATGCCGAGAGAAGAAAGGAGTGATTACTAATTTTGTATGTCGAAGCCTGAAACCCACATTTGAGCTCACTCACACGCCGCACATGGTGCTGAGCCGGATTTGAAGACGAAGTTTACGATATAGACCGCATCACCGACGTTTGTCGCACCATCACAATTAGCATCACCGGCAAATTCTGAATATGGGGCCGCACCATCTTTGAAGACAAAATTTATCAGAAAAACAGCATCCCCAACATTGACAATCTGATCACTGTTAGCATCGCCACAAATCGATGTGGCCTGTAACGAAAGATGCTTGTAGGCGGTCAATGGCGGGTCGCTGGAGTCGATGACATACACCGAAAACTGATAATAACCATCAGAGGTTACTGTTCCCAAAAATTCACCGGTGGCAGGATCAATCGTTAATCCGTTCGGCAAAGTTCCGGCCGATAGCTGGCAGTTATAAGGCTCCGTTCCGCCGGTAATATCAAGAGTCTGCACATAGGCTTGCCCAACCTCGGCTTCAGGTATTATATCTGCCAGGATTAATATTTCTGGCAGGTCAGGCAGACGTACTTCCGCCCGAATCAAGAAATTATAATTCTGTCCACCGTAAATCTGTTGCAGAGTTTGCCAGCCACCATTGAGATATACGACGCTGTGCGGTTCCGGCTGAACAACTCCTGCATCCATATATATCCAGGTGGTATCGGTGGGGGATGATTCAAGTGACCGGAAGCCGATATGAAACTGGTGTCCGACATCAAAAAATAGATTCAAATCTTGCAAATCTACATAACCGATGTCGCCGCTGGGAACATCTACCGAATCAATAACGGTGGTCGGAAAGGTGCCGTCTGATTCCCAGATGTACAACCGAATTGGAGAGGATGATGGAATCGATCCGTTTGTAGTTACCGCCGAAAGGGTGCATGGTTGGTCGGGAACAAAGCGGACATTATACATATCCCATCCGCTGGGATGCGGCAATGCCTGCTGATAAGATACCGACCCATCGTCATGCTGGATAGCACCACAGTTTGATTTTTTCTGAGATGTTAAGGTCGGGTCGCCGCATAACGACATCCCGTAATACCAATCAACCTCCCATTGATAAAAGCCACCGTCGGCTTGAGCGGTGAACCAATCGGCGAACGATTGCCCAATACTGAGCCCTTCACCAAACGGTTTGTAAAAATCGTCAAAGTATAGCATCGAACCGGTTTTGGCCGATCCGATAGAACCGAGTCCATAATCGTCACCAAAGATGTACCATCCACCACAATAGTCTGCTTCGGTATAGCGGGAATTGGAGCAGGCGAAAAGATTATAAAAATGAGCCATCGGTCGCGCTGTTACAATATCGTTTACATAAATCCAGGACCATTCGTCGAGAGGGTTTTTGAAAGCATGACCACCGGACCAGGAATGAACGCAGACGAAAACAAATTCGTAATCCTGCGTGATCCGCTCCATATAATCAGGTCCCCATGTCTCCCAACGATCCCTGACAAAACTGCGTGTGGCATATGATAAGCCGGTGTTCTGGTTCCAGCCATTACCGGGGGCCCAGTCATCATCAATATAAACAAGCGAACGGTTATTCCGCTCAAACTGCCCGGTGCGGTAACGATGGTTTTTGTCAAAATAATTATTTAAAAGAGTAATCTCTTCAGCCGGTGAACCAAGTGGTGATGCGGTCAAGCGTCCCATCCATATTTCCGGTGCTACGTTTCCGGAGTGAGTATCGTACATGCCATCCAAATCGGTATCGGTGAAAATACCATCCATATCCATGTAGAAATAATCGATCGGGAACTGTTCGTCCGGTGTTTCATACCACGCCACTGGTAGGTCGCCAACAAACAGGCAACCCTGCAAACCATTGGCATAACGATCAATCAAGAATGATCTCAATTCCTGAGGCGAACCATAAGATGACAGGTACAGTTCAACCGAGTACCCTTCACCAGTCAGATCATAAATGTACTGATCCAGCGAAGCGGAAATATCAGGGAAAATTTCTGATTCAACAATGATGCAAAAGCCGGTTCGATCAATCGCTTTGGAGGCTGGCTGGGAGGTTAAAACCTGGTTAACCTCAAGATTTTTCTCAGGCTGTTGATTCGACTTCCATTCAGAATAGTTGATCGGTTGCGATCCGTCCGGACTGATCCATTCAGTTTTTTTCACCCCCGGTCCATCAATACTATTATAGCTTTTTTGAACCGGGATCGGTTGTTGAATTTCCAAAGCGGTGGAGATTGACGGAGCCAATAGCAATGAAACAAGGGTGAGGAGAATTGAGGTGAAAAATGGGCCAGGGAACAAAGAACAGAATTTAGAAATCAGCATGACGACTCCGGCAGAATAGTTAGGTTACCAGAAATATAGAGGTAATCACTGATTTGTCAAACAATTAGGCCAGTTCCGAAAAATCGCGAGCCAAATAAATAATAATGAGCAATTTTTCCGGGAAGAAAATATGGTGGTAACTGTAATTGGAGCAGATAGTCAAAATAATTTAACTCAAAATGTACCAAAAGCCCCTGATAGGGGTTTGGGAGGTTGCCATGAAGTCAAGATCAGCCAATCTGCAAAAGTTTTCGATAGTTTTCATATTATGCCTGATTTCTTTTTCATCCGTTATCAAGGCATCGGTTAAGCTGGAGGCACCGATCAAAAAGGTGACGGTTTACACCGACCGGGCGATGATTACCAGGTCAATCCAGCTCGATCTCCCAGCCGGAGATCATACTATCGCCATCGAAAATCTGCCGTATGGGGCTAACGACGCATCATTCAGAGGGTCGATCAAAGGAAGCGGGGCAATTTTATTGGGGCTCAATCGTCGAGTCGTCAACCTTTTTGAAATTCCACAGGCTGATATGGCGCAGTTGGATCGCGAAATTTATCAACTCGAAAAGTACGACAAGCAGAGAATTATGGACAGAAAAGAGGTTTTTGAACGGCAGAAAAAACTGATTATAGCCATTAGCGTCAAGGCGGCAGGGGATATGACCCGGCAAGTTGATCAAGGGGGGATGGATGTGGCCCAATGGAGGGATGCTTTTGATTTTGTAGGGACTGCTATGATGGGGGTCAACGATTCGATAAGCGCATCAGAACGGGGCCTGATTGAAATAGGTAGGAAGCTATCCAAGCTAAAAAATGACCGGCGCTCTATGGGGGGGCAGATGGCGTTGCAGAATAAAGTTGTTGAGCTTGATGTCCGGCTTTTTAAAGCTGGTCGTATTTCGGTGGAACTGAATTACATCATGACAGGAGCAGGATGGAAGCCGCTTTACGATGCACGGCTGAATGAAGAGAGCGAAAAGGTTGATTTTACCTGCTATGGAGAAATAACTCAGCAGACGGGTGAAAATTGGGATGGTGTCGATCTGGTTCTGTCAACTTCGCAACCAGCGCAGGGAACCGGTCCGGGCCAGTTGCGCAATTGGGTGCTGTCACTATTGGAACCTGTAATCGGAGTAGATCAATTCCTGGAGATGGAAGGGGATGCTATCTCTAAACTAAATGATAATTTGTATGTCCGGGGTGGCCGCACGGGAGAGGCAAAGTATGATGTTGATGGAGTTTTATATAGCTCCAAAGAGGAGTTGATTCGGATGGTAAATTCTGCCTACAGTACATCCTTCGCTGTGACCAGAAAAATGACCATCCCATCCGGCAACGAGGCGGTCCGGGCACCATTGGGTAACTATGAATTGGATCGACAGCTTGACAATATCTGTCGGCCTCAAAATCGCCAATCGGTCTATCGCCT
>JAUUYJ010000279.1 GCA_030588275.1 Candidatus Zixiibacteriota bacterium
TGAAGGATTGGCCCTGTTGGGACCATTGACATCGCATTTGAAAAGGCTAAATTTCGAAGCGGAAGATTATTTATCTCCGATGGCGGTCGATAAGAAGAACAGGAATGGTCGGCTGGTATTTATTCTAATTGAAGCGGTTGGCAAGCCGATCATCAGGGTGGTTAAGTCGGAGAGAAAAATCATCGGAGCGATTGACTCAATGATTGAATTTGTTAACGATCAGGTAAAATGAAAAAAAAGATATTGTTAATAAATGGTCCCAATCTGAATCTCCTGGGGATGCGTGAGCCTGATATTTATGGTTCAACAACACTCGGCGAGTTGGTTAATTTAGTAGAAGTTAAGGCTCAAGAACGTGAGATTGAAATATTGCCATATCAGAGCAATCATGAAGGTGACTTGATCGATTTTATTCAGGCGGAGTATGGATCAGCCGATGGGATTATAATAAATCCCGGTGCTTTGACGCATTATGGTTATTCGCTTCGAGATTGCCTTGCGGCAGTTGTCGATATCGGGCCGATTGTTGAAGTGCATATCTCAGATATTAAAAACCGAGAAGAATGGCGATCCCGTTCGGTAATAACCGATATTTGTTCCGGTATGATATGCGGAAAAGGAATCGAAGGATATCTTGAAGCTCTCGATTATTTCGGAGAAGAACGATGAAACGGCTAACTTTTTTAATCCTGGCAGTCTGCTTACTGATCGGTCTGATAAATTTTATTGGCTGTGAGCAAGAGGTGCAAAAAAGCACCGACGTCGATGCGTTCGTGAACGATTTCTTTAAGCTGAATAATTATTATGCAAGTCGAATCGAGATGGAAACGTGGCGGCGGCTAAGTGGTCAACCGAATGATTCGTTAGATTACTTCAAGAATAAACAGGTTGCCTTTCTGAGTGATTCCCAAAAACGAGATGCGACCGTGAGGTTGATCCGAATTGAAAAGAATGAGAGCTTAAAAGAGAAACTCAAGCATATGCACCGCATCTGCTTATTGGCAACAATTGAGGCTAATTCGGATGTGGTCCGAGTGCGGGACTCTTTCATCTCATCAAACTTCTTATCATCGCCGTCCGGCGCGAGCGCAGAATTTTCTCAGGCTCTATCGCGGTTGGCTCGTACCCGAAATCAAGCGGCCAGTCGGCTCGGTTACAATTCCTATTTTGATTTGCTGTTATATTGTGAAGGGATTGATCGGGGCGAGTACCTGAAATTTCTCAAAATGGTTGATGATGCGACCAGTCCTCGGTTTAAGCAGATTGTTGATTCAGTATTAAAGGTTAGTGGAGAATCAACCATCTCATTCGACGGTACTGCTTCCAGGAAACTGTCGCAGGCAGAATCGACTGACTATCTGGGATTGATTAAAAAAACGGTTGGTGGGTTGGGGTATAACTTTGAAGCAATGCCGATTTATCTCTCTGAGGGGACTGGTAATCGACAAGATAAACGAACCCAACTATTTCGGATAGATATTCCGAATGACATTCGTATCATTGTGAACAATTCTAAGGATGGATTCCAATTGTCTGATCTATTTAACCATATCGGTCAGGCAATTTATCTGATAAATATCGATCAGCGGGATCAGTTTTACCGTCAGCCACCATCGGTTGGGTTTGAATTGGGTATGGCGCAGATGTTGGGTCGATTGGTCGGAATGAAAGACTGGAAAAGGAAATATGCCGGTATGCCAGAGCCAATGGTTCTGTCAGAATCAACCGGTCAGGAATTATCCAACCTTTATCGCATCCGCCAGGAACTTGTTTATAGTAGATTTCAATTTGAATTGTATAACGATCCATTCGCGGAACTGGAAGAGACCTATGGTCGATTGTATGAGGAATGTATCGGGGTACCATGTAACTCACCTCAGGGAATCTGGCAGGATAATTCTGACTTCATAATGCGTCCTCTGCATAACTATGATGTCCTGGTTGGTGAGGTTGTTGCCGCCCAAATCTATTATTATATAGATAGCAAGTACGGTTCGGTTCTGGACAATCCCCGGACGAGGGAGTTTTTGGTTCAGAATATGTATCGTCATGGTGCCCGGGATAGTTGGAAAGTTCTTCTGGAGCGTGGCACCGGGCAGGAAATTAGCGCGGAGTTCTTGCTCTCTGCTTTCCGCGATTGACACTTATTTAACAATTGATATATTGCAACAAGGCAGAGAGGCAGAAATGCCTTTCTTTTTTTATATACTGATTTAGCTGAGTTTAAAAAATTGAAAAGTGACGGTATAAAATATACGGAAGGGTCGATTCTAAAATCGATCTGGCGGCTTGGTTGGCCCGCAGTTACATCAATGCTGTTGGAAACGATGCTGTCGATTACCGATGCTTACTGGGTTGGCAAGCTCGGGGCGGCGGAGATGGCGGCGGTGACGTCGAGCATGTTTCCGATGTGGACCGTCTTTTCAATGCTGACGATTATTCCGACCGGACTGGTTGCCATAATCTCCCGAGCGGTTGGGGCAGAGCAGACTGAAAAAGTGAGCCGGACCGCTCGGCAGGGAATACAGCTTTCAATCTATGTCGGCATCGCCTATGCCATCTTTGGATATTGGGCAACACCGTATGTTTTTGATCTGATGGGGACCGAAGAAGCGGTCTCGCAGATGGGGATCAGCTACCTCAGGATATTTTTTATCGGTGTTGTCTTCTTTTTCCTGAACGATACCTTCGCCGGTCTTTTTCGCGCTCTTGGAGATACAAAGGCGCAGTTGATCGGAACGATTTCAGCGGTGGTTATTAACATCGCTTTAGACCCAATACTTATCTTTGGACTTGGGCCCTTCCCCGCATGGGGGACCGATGGTGCGTCAATTGCGACTCTTGTCGCGGTCCTTTGTGGTACGACCGTTTACCTGGTAATGATTAAGAGGGGGCGGCTCGGCTTTAAGCTCGGTTTCAATATCAGGGAAAAGATCGACTTTAAGCTGGCCCGCGCAATTATGATAATTGGAGCTCCTCCGGCAACCTCAAGCATGGTATTTTCGATAGTCTATATTTTTCTAAATCGGATTGTGGCTGAATATGGGACCGTTTCCATTGCCGCTTTGATGGTTGGCAATCGCATGGAATCGTTGTCATTTTTGACCTGCTTTGGATTTTCGCTGGCCGCATCAACTATGGTGGGACAAAATCTTGGGGCCGGTCGGCCCGACCGGGCGGCAAAATCGGTCTGGGCCGCTTTCGGTATATGTGCCGTTTATACAACCATAATTTCCATCATCTTTTTGGTGTTCCCCCGGGAGTTGGCTCGATTTTTCATCACCGATGAAGCGGTCGTCTCCATCGCTATTGAATATTTACGAATACTGGCGTTATCTCAAATATTTATGGCGGCTGAGATTGTTCTTGATGGTGCTTTTGCCGGTGCGGGGAATACCGTTCCTCCAATGGCGATTTCGATACCGGGAACAATTGCGCGAATCCCTTTGGCATATTATCTATGTTTTGAGGTTGGCCTTGGAATCAGCGGTGTTTGGTGGACATTAACGATCACAACCTGGATTCGCGGGCTGGTAATAATGTATTGGTTTTCCCGAGGCCGGTGGAAGAAAACCGGTTTAATGAAAACGACCTAGGTATGATTGGAA
>JAUUYJ010000150.1 GCA_030588275.1 Candidatus Zixiibacteriota bacterium
CGAAAGAGGATCATGGTTCCACCGACAATGAAGAGTCCGGTCATGGTTCTGGTCATGGCTCCGAAGGTGAAGTTGCCTCCGACGCTGTCTTTATGATTCGGGATATAATTGTCAATCCGGCTGGTACCGGTGGAACGCGGTTTTTATCCGCCTCAATCGGTTTTGAAACCAACAAGCCGGGAATGTCTGCTCTTATGATTTCCCGAGAGCCGATTATCCGTGATGCGTTGGTGACGATCCTGTCATCGCAGTCAATCCCGGAATTAAGCGATTTTAAGCAAAGAGAAAAATTGCGTAAACTTATCCGCATGCGGGTCCAAAGACTTCTGAAAACTGAGGATCTGGGTGCGGTTTACTTTACTGAATTTGTGCTTCAATAATAAGGATAGCTCGTGGCTAAGATACTTTCTCAGGACGAAATTGATGCTCTATTGTCAACCGTATCATCGAGTGATGATGTCGGTGTTGCCAGTAGTGAGGTAGCGGACGAAGACAAGTTACGCTCCATCGTTGTCTATGATTTTAAGCATCCCAACCGGGTCTCAAAAGATCAGTTGCGGACCCTTGAAAATATGCACGATAACTTTGCGGGGCATATTGGGTCAGTCCTCTCAAATATGCAACGGGCCATGCTTGATGTGGATCTGGTCTCAGTTGATCAGATTACCTACAGCGAGTTCATCATGTCTTTGGTATCGCCGTCCTGTACCTTCACCTATACTGCTGATCCGCTTGAGGGGGCTTGCATTGTCGATTTCAATCCAACGTTGACGTACGCCTTTGTCGAACGGATGTTTGGTGGATCTGGCAAGGTGCTTGATACCGGTCGGGAGATGACCGGGATCGAAAAGTCACTTATGAATCGGATCGTGTCGGTAGTTTACAAAGAACTTGCGGCCGCCTGGGCGCATATCTGCCCAATTAATATTGAGCAGGCCAGCTTGGAAACTAACCCGCAGTTTGTACAGATTGTACCTCCTGGTGAAACTGTCATCGTCATTTCATTTCAGTTGAAGTTGTTTCAAACGACCGGACTGATGACCCTCTGTTATCCGTACATGGCTTTAGAATCTATTATCGGTAAACTTTCGGCGCAGAACTGGATTGATGCGACCAAGCGGAAATCGGCTGAGAAAGATACTGAGATTAATCTGGGTAACTTGCAGGATCTGAATCTCCCGGTCTCGGCCGTGTTGGCTGAAACAAAGATCAGTATTCGCGATTATATGCATCTTGAAATTGGGGATGTCTTGACGACAGAGAGCAAAATTAATGAAGAAATGGTAATAAATCTTGCTGGCCGCCATAAATACAGCGCCCGTCCGGGACTGGTTGGTCGAAAAAGAGGCCTTATGATAACTAATCATGTTGAAGAAGTTGGAAAGGAGAGCTTCAATGCCGGATGAAAAGAAACCGGATGACTCATTGGATGAGGATTTGAAGCCGGAAGATCAGAGCTCAGTTGATGATGTAGCCTCCGAACAGTCTGGTGGGAGCGCGGTCGATGATGTTTCCAGTGAGGCTGTCTCAGAATCTGCCAAAGTTGAAAATGATTCGAGCGTGGCGGTTGATGAAGGACTGGCGGGTGAATCAGTCGATGGTGATAAACAGCAACCGGATGATTCTGATAAGGTTATCAATGCTGATGATGCTTCCGAAGATGATGCCGAAGCGGCGATGATGAAGATGCTCGAAGAGGAGGCTGAGTCAGCCTCGGATAGCTCGCTTAGTGGGGATGATTTTCCTGACTTGAGCGGTATCAAGATGGAGCCGACGGCCAATCCAGCGGAGTTCCAGCAGTTGGCACCAACACCAGGATCCGAAGGGGCTAACAAAAACATCGATATGCTTCTGGATGTGAAAATGCCGATCTCAATTGAATTGGGACGGACCGAAATGCCGATCTCTGAGCTATTGACTCTGGGACCTGGTTCGGTTGTCGAACTGAATAAATTGGCCGGTGAACCGGTCGATCTGCTGGTGAATGATAAAATAATAGCTCGCGGCGAGGTTGTCGTGGTTGATGAGAATTTCGGTGTGCGCATCACTCTTTTGATGTCACCCGAAGAGAGATTGAAATCTTTGGCGCAAGCTTAGATAATTTAATGAGAGGTGGAGCATGATACCTTTACGCAACATAGGATGGTTGCTGGTAATTCTCCCGCTTTTAGTGGCAACAACTGCATTCGCAGATCCGAATCAATCGGTACTGCCAACAGAAAACGCTGAGTCGATCGGCAGTACTACCAATCAGGTGACGTCGATTGATAGCCTGCCATTGGCGAGCAATCAATTACCCGGTTTTTCTGAAATGGTTTTGCCATCAATGACCCGGATTGGATTTTCGTTACTTCTGATCGTCGGCTTTATTTATGTCGTCGTTTTTCTGATGCGAAAATTTACCGGTAGCAAGCTGGGAACGGCTGGTAAGGGTAAAGCAATCCAGGTTATCGAACAGACCTATTTGGCTCCAAAAAAATCTATCTGCCTGATTAAATTGGGTGAACGGGCTGTCTTGGTTGGGATTACCGAGGCCAACGTCAATATGCTGACCGAGTTTAACTGGGATGAGCTACCGGAACTGGATAGAAAAAAGGTGACCGATCCGGGCAAGCAGTTCTCCGGATTCTTGTCGGATGCGGCCGGAAAGTTGTTCGGAGCGGGTAAGCGTGAAAGGGTTAGTCATGAGCAAGGCTAAGCGTCGTCAAATCCTGCTTACCACAGTTGGCTTTTTGGTTGTCATTGTTTGTATGCTGATGATTGGCGATACCGCCTCGGCCAACAGCTTGCCAAAGATTTCGGTTGGGTTGGAACCGACTGATAATCCGGAAGATTTATCGGTTGCTTTGCAGGTTGTTCTGCTTCTGACCGTTTTAACCTTAGCCCCGTCGATATTAGTGATGATGACATCCTTTATTCGGATTGTGGTTGTGCTGTCATTCCTGCGTCAGGCGATCGGTACCAACCAGATGCCCCCTAATCAGCTGATTATCGCCTTATCGTTGATCCTGACCTTTTTTGTGATGTCGCCGGTGGCCAACAAAGCATACGACAGCGGATTGAAGCCATACCTGGCTGGCGAAATAAAGCAGGAGGAGGCGTTTGAAAAAGGGATGGAGCCGATTCGTGCTTTCATGCTCAAGCAGGTCAGCGAAAAAGATTTGGCCTTGTTTGTCAAACTGTCCGGGATGGAACAGCCGCAGAATAAAGACGATATTCCGAGTCGTCTGCTGATTCCAGGGTTTGTCCTGTCAGAATTACGAACGGCATTTCAAATCGCCTTCATTGTGTTTATTCCGTTTTTGATTATTGATATGGTGGTCGCTTCGGTATTGATGTCGATGGGTATGCTAATGCTACCACCGATCATGGTGGCTCTGCCATTCAAAATATTACTCTTCGTGCTGGTTGATGGTTGGTATCTGATTGTCAATGCGCTGGTGGAATCTTTTAAATAGGTGTAATGAGATGACAACCGAATTTGTCTTGGCTTTGGGCCGGGAGGCGATTACTCTGACATTGATGGTTTCAGCTCCGATGCTAGCGGCTGGTCTGATCGTTGGCCTATCCATTTCACTTCTGCAAGCGGTAACTCAGATTCACGAAATGACGCTGACTTTCATTCCGAAAATTATTGCGGTTGCGGGAGCGTTGATGATATTTCTTCCCTGGATGATTAACCTGTTGGTCGATTTCACGAGCCGACTAATTTTGATGATCCCCACCCTGACGGGGTAAAAAAGTTCCCCGGCAAAGCGGAAATTAATTCCCCCAGACAGTTTTAAACGGCCCGAATAGACTCGGGCCGTTTCTGTAACTGTAAGACATCCAACGACTAAGCAAATTCAATCGAGCTGTTTCAAAGCGGCACATCGGTTGCGATATGATAAATGATTGCCACTCTTATAGGAAGAGATAATGCTCGATTTAATCACATTCGGCTCTGAAAAAATTCAACTTTTTCTTCTGCTTATGATGCGGATCGGTGGTCTTTTGATCGCCGGACCGATCTTTACGCATAAGGCCGTTCCTCGCAAAATCGCCGTTTCTCTTTCACTCGGTTTGGCAATGGTTTTGGTGCCGGTTTTTGTCACCACCAAACTTCCTCCGGTTGATGGGATCATTGACCTGGTCGGGTTGTGTTTCCGTGAGATCGCCGTCGGGATGATCCTTGGTTTGGTTTTTTCCTTTATTTTCTTAGCGGTTCGTCTGGCCGGGTCGATTGTGGCCTACCAGATCGGATTTGCTATGGCCAACGTCATGGACCCCAACTCCAGTGGCCCGGTTTCGGTGATTGGTGAGTTCTGGGTAATGATCGCCACCCTGATATTTTTGATTCTCAACGGTCACCACATTATGCTGACCGGCTTGGTCGATTCTTTTCGGATTATTCCGATGGGATCGGGGATGCCGTCCGGCGAAGTGGGGGACTGGATGGTAAAGTATGCTTCGTTCGTTTTCGTTCTGGCTGTCAAGTTTGCCGCTCCGGTAATCATGACAATTTTCTTAGTCGAAGTTTCAATGGGTGTTTTGGCCCGAACGATGCCCCAGATGAACATTTTCATCGTTGGTTATCCAATAAAAATTTGTGCTGGCTTGTTTCTGATCAGCGCTTCGCTTCCGGTGTTCGCTTACGTCCTTCGCAAGGTTATCGCTAATCTTGATTCCGAACTGCATTACCTGATGAACCTCTATAGCGTCAATGGAGTGGTGTAGATGTCTGAGAATTCCGCCCAGGAAAAAACAGAACAGGCGACACCGCAAAAGCTCCGCAAAGCTCGCGAAAAGGGTCAGGTCGCCAAGTCGGCTGAACTCAATTCGGTAATCATTGTCGGATTTGGATTTGTGACAATCTATCTGCTCAGTCCGATAATCTTCGGCAACCTTGGCGCGATGATGTCACAGACTCTGCGTGAGGCGGCCAAAACGGAAGTCAGCGTTGCCTTGATTCCAGAAATATTCAAAGGGAGCATGATTAGTTTTGGCCTGGTTATGGGCCCGATTCTGCTTTGTCTGGCGATTATTGCCTATCTGGTTAACGCCGTTCAGGTCGGGGTGATGTTTTCGACCAAGGCGCTTGAGCCGAAGTGGGACAAGTTCAATCTTGTCAAAGGGATCAAAAATTTGGTCTCCAAAAAGGCGATTGTTAATCTGATCCGGGACATTTTCAAAGCGGCTTTGATCGGCATTATCGCCTACTTCACGATCTCCGGCTGGCTTCCTGATATCATGGAAGCGGCTGACAAAACGGTCGGTCAGTATACCGCCGTACTGGGCAAGCTGGCTTTGCTGTTGGCGATAAAAATATGCGTCGTCCTCCTCGCTTTGGCGATGTTCGATTTTGCTTTCCAGCGGTACGATCATGCTGACAAGTTGAAAATGTCGAAGCAGGAAATCAAAGAAGAATCCAAAGATACCGATGGTTCTCCGGAATTAAAAAGTCGTATTCGCCAGGTTCAGCGGGAAATGGCTCAGGGGCGGATGATGTCTGAGATTCCTGATGCTGACGTGGTTGTCACCAACCCGACTCATATTGCGGTGGCATTGAAATACAATCCGGATGAGATGGCCGCCCCGATGATTGTGGCAAAAGGGGAGAGGCTGATAGCTCAAAAAATTAAAGAGATCGCCCGGACGTACAATATTCCGGTAGTCGAGAACAAACCTCTGGCGCGCTCTCTGTTTAAGCTGGTTGATGTTGGCGACTACATTCCGGCGACGCTCTATAAAGCGGCGGCTGAAGTCTTGGCCTATATCTATCGTGTCAAGGACAACTCGGGGGTGACCCGTGGTTGATAATAAGAAAAGCCTCCTTGAACAGATAACCGACCATTCTGATCTTGCCATCGCCGGTTTGGTGGTTTCGATAATTGCCGTACTGATTATTCCGATTCCCCCCTCCTTCTTGGATTTTGCGCTGGCTTTCAACATTGCCTTTTCGATCGTCATCCTGATTTCGACGCTGTACATCAAATCCCCTCTGGATTTGTCAGTTTTCCCCGGCATGCTTCTGATTATTACGCTGATTCGCTTATCACTGAACGTTGCTTCCACCCGCCTGATTTTGGGCGAGGCGTATGCCGGTGATGTGATCAACTCCTTCGGGAATTTTGTCGTCAAAGGGAATTATGTCGTCGGCTTTATCGTCTTTCTGATTTTGATCATTATTCAGTTTGTCGTTATCACCAAAGGTTCGACCCGCATTTCGGAAGTAGCGGCCCGATTTACCCTCGACGCTATGCCGGGCAAGCAGATGGCGATTGACGCCGACTTGAATGCCGGTCTGATCTCCGATGACGAAGCTCGCGCACGTCGAAAAGAAGTTGCCAGTGAAGCAGATTTTTACGGAGCGATGGATGGTGCTTCAAAATTTGTTCGGGGTGATGC
>JAUUYJ010000182.1 GCA_030588275.1 Candidatus Zixiibacteriota bacterium
AGAATCCGTTTTTTGAGTGTCTGTATCTGAGGAAAATGAGACCAATGGTATGAAAAGGCAAGACATGCAAAGAAGCTTTAATAGGTTGCGCATCCCCAATAGTCACCTCCCCTTCGATAAGTTTGCATCAAGTTGATGCTATAGTCTATATATCAATAATTTTTGATAAAACCAAATCTTCTGTCGATCTTCCCTCTACTGTTTAGACGAATTGAGTTTGGTGATTGTTTATGAGTTTCGTGGCTGGCGGAAGTCCCCGTCTGCCAGCTATGGATCAAGTGGATTATTGGCGCACGAGGACGTACGCCAACCACAACGTTCATGTCGAAACCACCCAGTCATGCTGGGCGAACGGCAGGGGTTTGACCTTCAGCTCGCTTCGATTCGCAGCTTATCTAAAAAGGGCCAACCGAATCCGGTTGGCCCCTATGAGGAGGTACTGCTATGGAGTTACGTAATAATGAAGTATGTCTTTACCTCGGGCCTTTTCCTTTTCCGCCAAATCCGTGCTTATCACAAGCTTTGCCAGATCCGTAACCGCCCGAACCATGCTTGTCGCATGATGCGTTAAATTTGCCGTGACCAGATTTGCATCCAGAGCCGCACTTGCTGTCGCAGGCTTTACTACCATGACCACCAAACCCACCTTTACCGCCAGGTCCGCATTGGCTGTCACAGCCTTTGCCACCATGACCGCCACGACCGCCAAAGCTCCCTTTGCTACCGCATCCGGATTGGCATTGATGCCAGATTTCAAACTGCTCTTTGGTGAGAACATCTTTGACATCAAACTTATGCCCGATTTGAGCGGCTGACTTTGCCGCTTCAATCCGGTTGATCTCTTTATTAAGAGACAACGCTTTACTTTTGGTCATCTCGGCACTGTGCTCGTTACGCATATTCAAACGAGCCTTTTGCAAGTCTGCCCGCAGATCAATCATCTGATTCTGATGTTTGAATTTGAGAGCTTTCAATTTGGTCATTTGATCGTCGGTCAAGTTCAATTTATCTTTGCAATCTAAGATGGAGCATTGTCCGCCACCACCGTGACCACCGTGACCACGTCCAAAGCCTGCGGTTTCCTTGATGACTTTGTACTCTACCTGTTTTTCGACACCCTGCGCTTGAACCATCGCCAGTGAACCGAGCATCAGTAGAGCGGCTGTGAGGATTAAAACCTTTTTCATTTTGTGATTCCTTTCTGAATCCTTGTTTAACTATTTATTTACGGATGTTTTAATTTCGGTTGACCCCGGAGGTGACGAAACTCCCGGAGCGATTCTAAGATTTCTCGCTCAAATCGCTCCTGGAAAACCAACATGCGGGCCAGTTGGTCGGGTAACAAAATCTTGCGACAGCTCTGATGAAATTTATCTCGAGCAGCTTTTAGTTTGTCGCTATTTTCCTGCAATGATTCGATTGAGGCGTTGATATCATCAGCCTTATCCTGCATTGTCGAAAGATTGGCCAATTGATTGATCAAACCTCGCCTCTCTTCGCGCAGTTGTTTTTCGACTTTACGGAAGCTATTGAAGACCGGGATAAAGTGAGCCGCCTGATCCTCGTTCAGGTCAACCGCTTCCAGCAGTTTGATAAGGCGCAAGTTATCAAAATTTGCCGCCATGTGATGCCACTTATGATCGACACAAGTGGTCGAACATTGGGGTGTGCATCCGGCGTATCCGCTCCCTTTTTTGCGCTGAGCCAAAGCTGGCGCCACCAAGAGACAAAGGAGAAGAACCACTATTGAAAGATTACCAATTTTCATATCTTACATCTCCATCGCATAGTTTTGCGCCAAATATTCCAGCTCTTCGGAATCTATATCAAACAGCAGGTCATCAATCTGCCCGGCAGGTATCTGATTGGTCAGATATTTTGCTTCGGCCGTATCAATCAGCGAGGGTAGATAATCGGTTCCATCCCCATTGACTAATAAAAGCGACAGGTCATCAGGATTGATCCGAGTCATTTGCAATTCTTCCCAGTACTGATCTATGGTGAAATTGACAATCGGGTTTTGGTCATCCGGTCGGGCCAGAAACGAAATAATTATAATCGCCGCCGCCGCCAATCCAGATCGGATGAGGGAGGTTATATTGAATCGAGATGTTACCCGCTTTGGTTGAATTTCTTTGGATAATGCAGAAACCATCGCCTCAGACTCTGCCGAGGTCAACTCAATCTGACTGACCAGATTCAAATCATCGCTCAAAGATGTCATTTCGATCAAATAATTTTGACATGCCGGGCAGGTAGCGGTATGTTTTTTTATCTCATCAGCCAGCTTGATCCCACCGGAGAGAAACGATTCGTCAATGACGATTTGAATATCGGCGCAGGTCATCTTAACTGAGCCTCGCTTTGAGTTTTTTCAACGCTTCGGCAAATGAGGTTTTGACTGAGGAAACTGAGACTTTTTGAATCTCGGCGATCTCGCCGAATTTCAACTGCTCAAAAAACCGGAGGGTAAAAACGGCTCGCTGTTTTTCCGGCAGATTTTTGATTTCTGCTTGTAATCTGATACGGTTCTGCTTCGCTTCATAACTGTCATCGGGACGAGGGGCCGGATCGGTGTGGTCATAGTTATCCGGCAGAGGCAGTTCGCGCCCTGCTTTTTTGAGATAATTTTTACTCTTGTTAACTGCTATTTGAAAAAGCCAGGTTGAAAAGCTTGACTCCCGCCTGAAGCCGCTCAAATTTTGATAAGCGGCCAGGAAACTGTCCTGGGTCAGGTCTAAGGCGGCTTCTCTGTTGGCAGTCATTCTCATAATAAAGGCGAATATCCTTTGTTGGTACTGTCGGACAAGCTGGCTGAAGGCCTCAGCGTCACCATCGGCCGCTCTCTGTATTAACACCTGCTCGTCGGGCATTTCCACGTATTCTTCTTTTCTTTCATTGTTAAGACAATGATTCTACCCAAAAGACCAATAGAAAGTGAAATAAAATATCAGGATACTTAAGATAGATATGAATTCAATTGCGGCTAATAAAAAAAGGCGGCCATTTGAAAGAGCCGCCTTTGGAAATCTTCAATATATCTCAATCAATCGCGGCGGGCTTTGATCAAAACCTTGTCATGGTTGTTCATATCTTCCAAAACTTTTCCGGTACCACGAACAACACAAGTCAAAGGATCGTCGGCAGTATAAACCGGCAGGTTGGTCTCTTCCCGTAATCGTTTGTCCATACCACGCAACAACGCCCCACCACCAGTCAAGACAATTCCTCGTTCCAGAATATCAGAAGCCAACTCCGGTGGCGTCTGTTCCAAAGCATGGCGGACCGCTTCAACGATCGATTCAATCGGTTCGGTTAACGCTTCCCGAATCTGCACCGATGAGAGCGTGATGCTTTTGGGGACACCAGCGACGAGATCCCGACCGCGCACCTCTTGTGACAGTTCCTGTTCCAGCGGGAAAGCAGAACCGATCTTGATTTTGATATCTTCGGCGGTCAGTTCACCGATTAAAAGATTGTAATTTTTACGCAGGTACATGATGATCGAATCATTCATCTCATCACCACCGACCCGAATTGAGGTATCGCTGACGATACCATTCAGGGCGATAACGGCGATCTCTGAGGTTCCACCTCCAATATCAATGACCATTGTTCCTGATGGTTGGCTAACCGGCAGGCCGACTCCAATGGCGGCCGCCATCGGTTCCTGAAGCAGATACACCTCCCGTGCTCCGGCATTTTCGGCGGAGTCACGCACAGCCCGTTTTTCCACTTCGGTGATGCCTGAGGGGACCGAGATTACAATGCGGGGTTTCATCAGATATTTGTGACGCACAACGCGACGAATGAAATCGGACAGTAGTTTTTCGGTAATTTCAAAATCGGCGATAACACCATCACGTAACGGCCTGATCGCGGTAATTTCTCCGGGGGTGCGACCAAGCATCTCTTTGGCCGCCGAACCGATCGCCACAACCTTACCGGTCAAATGCTCCACCGCCACGACCGACGGCTCGTTTAAAACAATTCCCTGTCCTCTGACAAAAACCAGAGTATTTGCGGTACCAAGATCAATTCCGATGTCATTGGACATCATGTCAAAAAAGCCCAATTATACCTCCAAAAAAATACAAAGCTGAGTCGTTTAAAAAATCCTGTTCTACTATAGTATCGGCAAATATCTGCCAAATCAACAAAAATAATCTGATCGACCGGTAAAAATGGTGCTCCAGCCTTTAGCTGTCTCCCTTTTTCACCTTACTTAACTCTGGCCTTTCTGGCCCGGCCATTTTGCGCAAACTGGCAACTTCAGTCTTAGTCAGATGACGCCACTTTCCCAGTTCAAGGCGATCACAGGTGATCCCGGCAAACTCCAGCCGTTTCAGCTTAAATACCGGGTGCCCGACGGCGCGGCAGAGGTGCTTGACCTCCCGCTTTCGTCCTTCGGTCAAAGTCAGGATTAGATCGCTATAACTTGCGCAGGAGCTTTTTATTTTAACCTTGGCCCGGCCAATTTTCCCTTCGGGAAGTTCGATCCCTGCCGGAAATTTCTTAAGCGTTTGCTCGGCGACTTTCCCCTTGACCCGTGCCTGATATATTTTGGGAACCTCGTAGCGAGGGTGCATCAGGCGATGCGCCAATTCGCCATCGTTGGTTAAAAGCAATATCCCCTCGGTATCAAGATCGAGTCGGCCAACCGGGTAAACACGACTGGTCAGGTCGCGCAGAAGGTGGTAAATAATCTTATCGTGATGGGGGTCAGAGCGTGAGGTCAGATATCCGGCCGGTTTGTTCAATGCTATCCAGGTCTGCTCCGAAACCGGCCAAACCAGCTTATCATCAAACTTAACCTGATCAGCCTCTTCGTCAACCATATGACCCGGTGTGTCGATTAATTCGCCGTTGACTTTGACTCGCCCCGCTTCGACCAGTTTGTCGGCGGTTCGACGTGAAGCAACCCCGCAACTGGCCAGGTATTTATTTATGCGCATCATGATGGTCGTTATTCTCCGGGCAGTTTGGGATCAATACTGAGATCAGGTTCAGAAACAGATTCGTTTTCGGAGTTATACTCCGGCAGGTCGGTTACATCGGCAGAAGAGATTTCAGCCGCTGGAGCAACGATAACCGATTCATTATCATCGACACCAGATTCGGCTTCAACCAACTCTTCAGAGTTTGGCTCTTCCATCATCGGCTCAGTCGCAACAGCCTCAACCGACTCCGCCTCCTCGATAACAGATTGGTCAAGTAGTGTCTCGTCAGAGTCGGATTCGGAGACAGGCTCAGGCGAGTCATCCTCAGCTTCTGAAAAATGTGAAATTTCCGATTCCGGTTCCGCTTCCGGTTCCTCATTCGACTGATTGGCGAAATCGATAAACTCTTCCAGATCGATATCGGTCGCAACAGAAACGGCGACCTCCTCAGATACCGTTTCCTCATTATCAGAGTCGGTCAATTCAGCAGCGAGTGACTCCGCCTCAGGATCGGGGTCGGATGATGAAACATGAGTTTGCCCCGCCTCCTCGTCTGACATTTCAAAAG
>JAUUYJ010000133.1 GCA_030588275.1 Candidatus Zixiibacteriota bacterium
CCATTGAAGCTGGTCAAAGTTTATTGAATCGGCCCGAGCTGAGGTAACCAGTAAGTTGATGAATAAGATCAGCAACAGACGACGCATCACAATCCTAATCATCCGACAATGCCTGCTGTCTGATTTTCTCGATAAACTCCCAAAATTTATCGGCTGCTCCGTTATCGGAGGATAATTTTCTTTGAATTTCAATAATTTTCAAAAAGTCACCCACTTTCATATTTATGGTTCCACCATTGATCTGCTTAACAATCTCGTTTTTTAAAAGCTGTAAAATTTCCGCATCGGTTTTGACCTCAGCTTCCGCCGCCTTTGATAGTTTTCCGACCGGCCTCTTTTTTTTGATAACAGGTTTTACCGCTTCCTTTTTTTTGACAACCATCTACCTCACCCCCTCTCTCCCTTTATGCCCCGGTTTCAAAAATCAACAGATCAACGACGACAGATTGGACGCTATCATCGGCCCGAGCAACTGAAAAACTCCCACTTCCGTTGATCGATTTGACAAACGCACCGGTTTTTTCTCGAGGCAGAATGACAACTGCTGGATTGGAAATTGTGCCGGGAAGGATGTTTCCCCGCATGTCAATCAAAGATGAAAAGTCAACTTCCTGCTCTGATCCTCCCAATGCAATCTGGTTAAAGCCGATTCTTTTATCCGAACCGACAGTTTCCAAAACGGCCACAAGAAACTCCGCTTCGCTGTCTGAACCCCAAATTGAAAAGTTCCTGACATACCAGGCCCGTCGTCCCCGCAAATATGCTAATGTCGAATTCATAAGCCTCCCTTATGTTAAATGTGGAGGATTCATCTGCGGAGCTTCCCGCCTGAACCAGGTTAAAAGTTTCATAGCCGTTTCACGATATGATCGAGATAGATCCATCCAGCTATCGGCCTGACTAAAACCGGTATTCTCCCCTATCATCCCTGCTGAATTGCGGCACAGTAGTGATAAAGTCATCCAGGTTGCCGCCGTTTGCAAAGCCGGGTCATCCGAGTCATGGTATTCAGGTTTGATGAGAGTTACCACTTCAGACTCCCCTTCGGCAATGCACTGGTCGATTTCGCTGTCGGAAAATTCGCTTGAGCCCAAGCTGTAATCAATCAACAACTCCTGTCCATCCTCAATCGCTCCGGAAGTCAGGCGGCGCATACGACCTCGGCTATAATCAAATGAATAATCAACCCCCTTGAGATAAATCCGGTAATGCAGATACCAAACGACAACCTCGGCACCGGATAAAATTGAACCGGAGTCAATCCGCAAGATTGTCCCATCTTCGTAATCTATCGAATAATCTATATGCTCCTGATAGATAACCGACAAAGAACTATCGACCGCACAGACAACCGTCCCCAAAGCCAGATCATCATGCGCCAACGAGACTAGGTTGTCGTTGAGGGTCAACCTCTCCGATATCGGGATTGATATTTCCATCGCCTTGACCTTTTCCGCCCCGCTCTCAAGATGAGAATGAGGCAGGCTCACTTCGCTTTCTGATAAGAGGCGCACCGGATAGTTACGAATCGATTGTGCGCCAGGGTTCATCCGATAGAGATGATGCCGTATTTGCGAAATATTTGTAAATCTCATAATCAGACCTGAACTTTCATACCGTTAGTGTTGGCAATGGTGCTGATGCGGGAACCGATCGGCAGGCCGGCAAAACCACTCGACACGGCCGCCATGATCCAGTATTTATTCGCTCCCGACAAATCCAACTTCTGCCAGTCGGACGGGATTGAATCGAGGTCATCCCACATTAACAGATCATGGGACGCCGAACTGAAATGCCATGCTCCGGATGATGGAGTAAAAGTTTTCCAGCTTTGTCCATCCCAGTATTTCCAGACAACCATACCGCCCGAACCGGTGCTCGACAAAATGAAACGAAGTTGATTAAAGGGATCATCTCCTCCCATATACAAAGCATCACCGGCGGCAGACAAAAGGGCCGACGATGTTGCATGTTTAATATCAGCCGTTGCGGCTGATTCGGCTTCAGTTGTCAAATCTTCATAGGTACCGGCGGCAGAACTAAAAAGTAAGAGCTTATCAAGGAAATCACGATAGTCGTTTAAGATCGCCGGGGTTGAAAAGATATTGTTGGTCCGTTTGCTATAGTAAGGCAATATCATGCTATCCCCCATATCGACGCAGTACAGAAGATACAAAGCCCCACCCCGATAGACCGCATTCGGCTGACAAATTGTGTTGGTATCAATCACAACCTCGACCGACCATGACGACCCGGCATATTCTCGAAAAAAGAGCCCACCGGTTCCCTTATAACATAACGCCACCCGGCCGTCGGTACTGGCCACAACTGACAGATTCAGGTCGTACCCGCTCGCCGAAGCCAACACAACTTCGGTGGTCCAGGGATCGGCCGGGATATTATATTTGCGATAAGCAATCTGAGCCCCTCCCTCGCTATAGAAGATATAAAATTCTCCTCCTGCCTCAATTATCCGAGGGTAAGCAGAGCTATCACCGCCGGTTAAAGTATGGAGAGATCCCCAGCTCCCCCCATCATCAACTGATGACTGGGCCGAGATATAATAATTCCCCCCCGACAGACGAGACCAGGCAATCCATAAAGTACCATCCGACTGCGTTGCTATGGATGGGTACGCATTATCATCCGCATTATAGACAACCACCGGCAACCCGGCTGACCATATTCCGCCAGCAAACGTCAGCTTACAGAAGCCAATGCCATTTGTAGAGCTGATGCTGTAGGCGATATAGATGTTACCGGATGAATCCATGAAAGCATCAAACGGCATGTCAGCCGAATCGGTAATGGCATCAGCCGGTGTAGAAAAATTGTTGTATGGTGCATCGGCCCAGGCCATCGAGATAGTTGATGCCGATGAAGCATACAAAATCGCCACCCGCCGAAGATATGAACCGCTTGGGACATAAAACAGCTTGCCCCCAGTCGGGATACCCAGCGGATAGGCGGCGGTGCTATTTGAGATAAATCGGTTCATATGGCTCCCATAGAAAAGCCCGGCCCAAAGGCCGGGCTTTTATGATTAGAAGTTGTAGTCAAGAACAACCGATGCTTCTTTGACAACTTTGGCGTACGCCACCGATTCGGAAATCACCGCCTCTTCAAATTTCTGATCGATAATCTTATCGAACTCAACCATCAGAGGTTGCGACTGAACTTCCTCAATCGCAAAACGGGCATCAAGGCCGATCACCAGATCGGTCGCAACATCGTCAGAACGAACCAACGTCGCCCCCAGAGGGGTGAACAGTTCGCCGGTGCCCCGAAAACGGTATCCGGCCAGCGGATCTTTGAATTCATCCAAACCCAGAATTGTCTTGAGCGAATCGATATGACAAATGATGTGACTCATCTCAAAGGGTGAGAACTCCGCCCACAACTTGACCAGATCGGCATAATCCAAAGTCCCGGACAGAGCCGAATTAACAACCGTTGCAGAATTCCCGTTGCCATCACCATTGACAATCGTGTCAACCACCAACGCAATTTTATCGGTCTGCAAAGTGAAACCGATATACCACAGCAAGACCTTAAACTGCGCCGCACTACGATGTCGTAATGCTTTGTAGGAGGTCTTAAGAGACAGACCATAATCCTGCACGTTGATCGAATGGTTCTGCTCGGTCACAGTCAGGGAAGGAATTTCCGATCCTTCTCCAACCGGACGAAGGGAAAACTTGGAGCTGTTGGAAGTATCGATATAAAACGGCGTATAACGATTACTTTGAATGGTACTGCTACCAGACAGCAACCGATTCAATTCCGGACGCATCATCTGCCCCTTGCGCACTTCGCGCAAAATAAACTCAGGCATCAAAGCCGGAGCCTTCTGGTAAAATAGATCAACAGTGCTACTGTTTTTGCCAGAGACGGAAAGTCCGTTAACGGCCAACTGCCTCTCAAAAGCATCCAAAGGACAATCAACCGGTGAAGGGTCATGATCGTCAGATTCCAAAAGATCACTTAGTGTCACGCCACGCGTTTGAGCCTCAAGGTAGCTGTCGCGGCTAATTTCAATTTCGCTGGCACGGGCCAAATCGACCGGACCATTTTTAAAATTTTCCGCTTCGGCCATTTCCAAGAGCTGATTGGCGTTCGGTCCTGTAAAAAATTTATCCAGATTCATCTTTATTTTTTGGCTCCTTTCTAATTTAAAATGACTGTGCAATCGGTCGTGCCGTTGACGGCAATCACCGTACCGCGCGCAATATTGCCACCAGCCGGATCATCCGCCGCCAGAGCGGGGGCTTGCTTGATGGTCCCGGCCGTGCCACCCACAACCCTATCACCAACGCTTGGAACTGTGGCCGATACTGTGATGGTACAAATCCCACCGATCTGAACTGTCGCCAATCGTTCGCCATCATCGGCGTCGGATAAGGTCAGGGCGACCAGTTTGCCCAGTAAGATCGAAGCGGCCGATGTCCGACCCACTTCATAATCTCCGGTCAGGCTGATCGGCTCGCCGATATTGGTATCCTTCAGGTCATCAACTGTGGCCGTCTGCTTGATTGCAAAAGTGGCGTAAACCGGGCTGATGGTTTCTAAATTTTGTGCTCGTATAGTCAATCGTTACTCCTTTCGGATCTGAATGGGGAGAGTGGAAAAAGTGGAATGAACCTGTTATTCAAAACTCCGGTCCGGCTACTCAATTATTCCCAGGCCCCGATTATGATTTAAACTGCCGGTAATCCGGCTGTTTGATCTGCTTACTTTCCAGTAAATGAGAATCACCAATGGAGGTCGAACGCCTCAAGCGTCTCCCCTCATTTTCAAACTGATTAATTAATTTGGTCACGGAGAGAGTTTCAAAATCCCGTTCATCAGGCGCATCTCCCAACTGTGCCGTTACCCGATAGGCACGATGAAAGGCTTTGATACGCCCGGTCAGCCAGGCCTTGACCGCCAGTAACTCTCGCTGACCCTCATTATGGGACAGGCATAGCTCCGCCGCTTCCCCTAAGGTTTCTTTCAATCTGTCAAAATCGATCAACTCGGGGTGATGCGATTCAGGATTGGTTTCTTCAGACCGGAGTTCTTCGGAGCCATCCCGCTCCATAAGTTGCTGAAAATGGTTAAATTCCCCGGCCAGCTTTTCGTACTTATCTGCCATCAAACGGTTCTCCTTGGTTGGCTTGATTGATCCGAATAGACAAATCGATCAATGATTTATCGATATATTGGCGAAGCTGAAAAATCTCCTGTCTTGTAATAAGCGCCGCCTCCAGTTTCACCTCTATTCTTGTAAGTTTATTGTCGATCAAAACTATCTCGGACTGCTCCGCTTTGGAGGCCAAAGCCATCTTCAAACTATTGATGGTTGACAGGTGTGTCCCCAGCAAGTACCCAAGCGTCATCAATACCGTCAAAAATGTTTGGAAAGATTTTATCCGAAGCATCACCCATTTCAATTTATGCAAAAACTCCTCCTCCGTTTTTATATTGACAGTTCCATCATGCTCAGGCGATGTTGCCTGCGATGGATAAATGGCTTAATACAATAGTTTGTGCCCTGATACTGATTCTGCTTTTAATCTTTGTATCAGGTTGCAGTAAATCGGATGAAGCGACCCAACCGGTCATTTACCCCTCGGCCGCCTCGCTATTGGGGCTCACCCGAAACCATCAATTGGATTACATCATCTTCGACAGTCTCGTGACCGTCTGGCCAGACTCAGTTACGGTCGTGCATGACACCAACGGCCTAACCATCGGAATTGCTCGTGGCACCGGTAACCAGTTCACACTATCTGTTGGAGGCACACCCCAATCGTTGTTGCTGACCGATCCTTTAGGGGTAATGCACGCCGGTCAAATCAGACTCCAGGCGATCCCACCCGATACCATCCGATATTTTCCAACACCGCTTCTGTTGCCCAATCAGTACCACACCGGAATTGTCTGGTCCTATTCGACACCCGATTTTGCCGGATCCGGAACTGCGGAGAAAAAAACGGCCCTATATCTGAATCATGGCTACCGCACCGAGCGATCATTTCAGGGAAATGAATTGATCCTCTTACCCTCCGGTTCATTCAGTACCTACCATTTTAAATCGATCCTTTTTCTGGACGACAGTTCAGCCGATACCGCCATGATTGTCGATGAGTTTTTTGCTCCCGATATCGGACCGGTCAAAATTGAGGCTCGCTTTGGACTGTCCCAAAGGCTCATAATCCTTCTTGATGATCGTTGACCCGGTCGGCATAAAACAGATACCGCTCCCGCCCATCGATCAATACCGGCCTCAGCATAATCCGAAAAACTCCATTAAACAAAGGCCACCCCTTACCGGGACGAAATGAGATCAACCCACCCTGTCGTAAATATGATCCCATCTTCAGCGATTTGCCAGATCCGGGAAGCACCTGCTTTAAATCCAATTGACCAACATCGGCAATAAACCGCCGCCCCTTCCCAAACAGCTTTTCCGAGTAATGATAAATAACAACTTTCAACCGTTCCTCAGCTGTCTCCATCATCAATGTTAGCCGATCATCAGAATTATCATAAGACAGCCAACCTCCCTCCCGCTTTTCGGTTATCAATTCGATATCATCCCGATCAACGCCCAGCAGGATATCAACCGGCCTGACTTGTCGGACTGCCGACCTGCTTACCGATGACGATTCGGTCACTATGAGTAAACAATCCTTTTCAATGCCAACCTGTCGAGGGATGATCGCATTAAACGGTTTAGCCCCCTTGTCAAGCGGTTCCAACTGACAGCTCAGATGCGATCTATTCTTGACCGTACTGCGACTTACCATCACCGGAAATTGGGAGAAGCTACTTACAATCTGGCGACTAATCTGACCAGACTGATCCTCGAATAAAACCTCAAGACCAAACCGGTACTGTTCAACCTGATCCAAGCATGATTTGAATTCCAATAGCGCATCACGATCGGTAGATGGATGGACCTGCTTAACGGACACAATTTCAAGAGCATCCTTCCTTGACAGATTAACCTTACTCTCAGCTTCTGCTATCCTTTCGCCGTAAGACATATCGGTCAGTTGATGCTTTTCGATTTCAATCAGGTCATACAGCTTAAGGCGGAGCCGATGATGCGA
>JAUUYJ010000074.1 GCA_030588275.1 Candidatus Zixiibacteriota bacterium
ACGATAACTGCATCGAAATTCTGACCTTCGATCTGTTTATAGGCGTTGGCGGCGATCTGTCCGGAATAAATGTATCCGGCGTGTGGTGCAATAATTGCCCGGACCGAACCGTCAATCTGTCGTTTTTCCGCATCTTTGAAATACTGGGCCAACTGGTTGGCCAGATCGACTGGGTTGGAAGGGTAAAACTGCCCTGCCACCATCGGTCGACGAACCTCGGTGCTGTGTCCATAATATGTCATAGTTTCATAATTTACGACGCTTGACTCCAAATGTCAAATGGTGTCGTCAAAATGCTGTAGGGTGGACCGTTTTGGGAAGATTTTGTTTGCCCACCCTCGCCAAAATCGGCTATACTGACCCCAATAAATAATGTCCCCCCCCACCCCCCACGGAGGAATAAAAAAATGAAGCGGATGATTGATAATCGCAGGTTTGTCCTGATTCTAACGGTCTTGACCGTTTTCTGGGTGGCCACCTCATTCAGTTTAATTGGCGGTCAGGAGACAAGCCAACCTGTTGCCGAATCAGAATTGACAGTTGCCGGCGCAGAATCGGCCCTTGTCGATTCAACCGAACCGGTCGATGCGAACCAGGGGCATAACGAAACTTCGGGGGAAGTGGATGATGGGGCCGGGCATGGTAGTAAGGAGGTCTCCGAAGTCCTGTTGGGATTGATTGTTATCCTTCTGGCGGCCAAAGTTGGTGGAGATTTGGTCGAGCGGATCAATCAGCCAGCTGTATTGGGTGAGCTGATGATCGGTATGATCATCGGGAATTTATACTTGGTAGGGATAGACATCTTCGAGCCATTCAAGCATTCGGCAACGCTTGAGGTCTTGGCCGAACTGGGGGTTATTATCCTCCTGTTTGAGGTCGGTTTGGAATCGACCATCGGAGAGATGTTGAAAGTTGGGATGGTTTCGTTTGCGGTTGCGACCTTTGGGGTCGTCGTTCCATTCTTCCTTGGATGGGGAGTTGGACTGTGGTTTCTGCCGAATGAATCGACCTACGTTCACGTTTTTATCGGAGCAACCTTGACGGCGACTTCGGTGGGGATAACGGCGCGAGTTCTTCAGGATATTGGGAAGAGCAAAATCCGTGAGGCAAAAATTATCCTCGGAGCGGCCGTGATTGATGATATCATGGGATTGATAATCCTGGCGGTTGTCAGCGCTATCATCGCCGCCGCCAATGCTGGTGGTTCCCTTGATTCCGGTGCAATTCTCTTTATCGTATTCAAAGCGGTTGGTTTTGTTGTCGCCGCATTGTTCCTGGGCAAGGCTCTATCACCAGTAATTTTCAAAATCGGTTCCAAATTGCATGGCAAGGGGGTTCTGTTATCCCTCGCCCTATTGGTCTGTTTCACCCTTTCATTTCTGGCCGATTTGATTGGCTTGGCCGCTATTGTTGGAGCATTCTCTGCTGGCCTTATCTTGGAATCGGTCCATTTCAAAGTGTTCCGCGAGAGGGGAGAGCGTGAAGTGGAGGAGTTGATCGCTCCTATAGCGACTTTTTTGGTCCCGATCTTTTTCGTCCGGATGGGGATGCTTGTCAAGTTAGAGACGTTTGTGCAGGTTGACATCCTGTTATTTGCTGGAGTGATGACGATTGTCGCAATAATTGGGAAGCAGGCATGTTCTCTGGCAGTCCTTCAAAAAGGGATCAACCGGGTTGCGATCGGACTGGGGATGGTTCCGAGGGGTGAGGTTGGTTTGATCTTCGCCGGAATCGGCGCCAAGTTGATGCTTGATGGTCATCCGGTCGTCAGCGATAGCACATTTTCGGCGATTGTTATCATGGTTATTGTGACGACAATGGTTACTCCGCCGTTTCTAAAATGGTCACTTTTGAAGGGTGAAAAGAAGGCGGCGTAGGGTGGTAGGGACCGATTGTTTTTATTTTAAAATAGTCGATTCGCTACTTGACATGGAGTGTGTAAAGATATAGTATAGCAGACTACGGCGCGGGGTGGAGCAGTCCGGTAGCTCGTCGGGCTCATAACCCGAAGGTCGCAGGTTCAAATCCTGTCCCCGCTACCAAAATTTCGAGGTCAATCTGATGGTTGGCCTCTATTTTTATGATTAAGATTGATGCAGGTTCTCCACGTTGCACTTAGGATTAAAAAATCCTGTCCCCGCCCGGCCAGCCGGTTTTCGCTCGGTCAATCTCATGGTTGGCCTCTTTTTTTTGTGGAGTCCAATCGCAGGTTCTCCCACGCTTCGCTTAGGGATGCAAAAATCCAGCCCCCGCTACCAAATATCGAGGTCAATCTTAACGGTTGGCCTCTTTTTTTAGATATAATCGCAGGTTCTACTTGTCTCCACCAAGCACACGTCCCACGCTTCGCTTAGGGACCTCCGTTTCACTTCGGAAAATCCTGTCCCCGCTACCACCGACCAGCCGGTTTTCGCCCGACTCGTCGGTTTTAGATACCGAGGTATAGTTAAATGCCAGTTAAATAACAGTTTTTTTGTTTGGATTTACTGCATAAATAATCCGAAGGTCGCGACAGCCTGGAAGCGGCGATGCCGCCTGTCCTCGCTACCCCAAGACAACGATTCTAAAAAAACCCTCCGGATTTTCTGTAACCGGAGGGTAATATTTTATCGGGCTACGTGTGAGTAGTTTATTCTTTATTTTATTTAAGGCTCCATTCGGCAATATGATTAGCGCTGTCGCCACCGGCGGTAGTAAAATTTCCCCCGGCTATCAGCTTGTTGCTATAGACGGTCAGAGAGAAAACACATTCGTTCATTCCTGTTCCCAGCGGCTCCCAGGAAGTACCGTTCCAGTCCGCGATATAAATAGCACTTACCCCGTCGGCGGTAGTAAACCATCCCCCTGCTATCAGCTTGTTGTCATAGACGGTCAGGGCCCAAACATCACTGTTCACTCCTATCCCCAGCGGCGCCCAGGAAGTACCGTTCCAAGCCGCAACACGATTAGCGCTGACCCCGCCGGCGGTGGTGAAAAATCCCCCGGCTATCAGCTTGTTGTCATAGACGGTCAGGTCATTAACACGATCGTTGATTCCTGTTCCCAGAAGCGCCCAGGAAGTACCGTCCCAGGCCGCGACACGATTAGCGCTTACCCCGCCGGCAGTAGTGAAAACACCCCCGGCTATCAACTTGTTGTCATAGACGGCCAGAACCATAACATTATTATCCATTCCTGTTCCCAGCGGCGCCCAGGAAGTACCGTCCCAGGCCGCAACACGATTAGCGCTTACCCCGCCGGCAGTAGTGAAAGTACCACCGGCTATCAGCTTGTTGTCATAGACGGTCAGGGCGTTAACACTATTATCCATTCCCGTTCCCAGCGTATCCCAGGAAGTACCGTCCCAGGCCACGACACGATTAGCGCTTACCCCCCCGGCTATCAGCTTGTTGTCATAGACGGTCAGGGCGCTAACACTATTATCCATTCCTGTCCCCAGCGGCGCCCAGGACCAGGTGCCTTCAGGTTTGGTGGGGTTATCGTCATCCGAGCAACCGACGATGAAAATACCAAGAATTACGACAATGACTACCGTTACCAATTTTGAAAATCGAAATAAAGTCATAAATGACCTCCTACAATGTGATAATTTAAATTTTCACATATCATCCTTCGAGCATTTCTGACATTTTATTTTTTGATTATCACTACTTACTATAATAGTTAACGCGGTCCATTTATCCAAGATGAATTTTATGTCCATAAACTATTACATACACCTCTTTCTAACAGTTTTCTAACCCCATTCGCTACGCTTAGGGATAAGAAAATTAAGCTCGCTACCACCGACTCGTCGGTCTTTGACAACCCAGCCAGAATCAATATTAGAGTTGTTTATAACTTAGCTCGGTTGGCCTCTTTTTTTGTCTGGGAATTACCAGATGAGTAATACGGAGCACGCGACAGCTTAAGAGCGGCGATGCCGCCTGTCCCCGCCCGATTGGTCGGTTTAGGAAACCGGTATGTAGGCCGGCTGTAACAGGAAATACAAAATGCGTCGTGTCCGATTCTCAAATTTGATGGGCCGGTTTGGCCAATTATCACAGAAGCCAAATTATTCTATTATTTTTGTTCGTTCAGACCGTAGTTTGACAATTTTTGAAACTGTCGTATATTCCCCCGGAGGCAATTAACGTATAACAGGCTTCAAAATATCTTCCTGACTGAGCATTATGTTTTGGAGATATCGCGAAGTGTTTGAGTCAGAAGATTTTTAATATCTGTCCAGCTGGTAATGCAGAACGTGCTATGGTTGCCTGATATTACATCGGGGTATCGCAATGTTTGATTACGATCCAAAAGAGTTCAAAATTCTGATTGTTGACGACGACACCTTAGTCCTGGAAGGGTTGCGGATTCTTCTTGAGGACAGCTATAGTCTGGTCGATGCAACATCGGGGGCTAAATCGATAGAGTTGGTTCAGGCCGATAGTTCTATTGCGGTTGTGGTAATGGATATTAAAATGCCACATATCGATGGGATTGAAACGGCTCGCCGCTTGCGGGAGATTGCTCCTGATATTCCGATTATCTTCCATACCGGATTTTCTGGTGAATATGATGAAGATCGCATTGACGCTGACGAAAACCCTTATCAATATATTCAAAAAGGAGGCTCCCCCTCGCAATTGGTTCGAGCGGTTCGCAATGCCCTTGATTCCTATGTCGCCAAGACCGAGGTCAGCCGGCTTTCATTGATGGCCGAAACTGCCTTTGGAATGATCGGATCATCGGAGGTAATGCAGGTTGTTTTTGACACAATCAGGCGGGTTGCTCTTCAAAATGTTAAAGTGATGATTCTGGGGGAGACCGGGACCGGCAAGGAATTAGTCGCTCGGGCGATTCATAATCTCAGCTCCCGTCGGGACAACAAACTGGCCATTTTTAGTTGTAATCATAAGGCACCCGATTTGGTCGAATCTGAACTTTTTGGGCACAAAAAAGGCTCCTTTACCGGTGCCTTGTCAGACCGGGTCGGGCTTTTTGAATATGCCGATGGGGGGACAGTGTTCCTCGACGAAATTGGTGACCTTGATATTACCACGCAGGCCAAATTGCTCCGCGTCCTTGAGGCGGGGGAGATTCAAACCGTTGGTGATACTCCCGAATTGATGAAAGTCGATGTTCGGGTTATATGTGCTACTCATCATGATCTCAAGCAGTTGGTGGATGAGCGGAAATTCAGAGAAGATCTATATTACCGGCTCAAGGGGATTACCATTACCGTTCCTCCATTGAGGAATCGACGGCAGGATATTCCCAAGTTAGCAAGCAAGTTCATGGACCGATTAACGATTGAGAATAATCGACCGCCCGTTATCTTTGATTCAAAGGCCATGCGAGTGCTGGTTGATTTTGATTGGCCCGGTAATGTGAGACAACTCCTTGACACGATTGAGTCTCTTATTGTGCTGTCCGATTCCAGCGTTATAATGGCTCAGGAGGTTGAAAGATACCTTGGAGTTTCAGGTCAGACTGTTCCTTCTAACGGGAATGGTCACGGGCTGGCTAACCGGACGCTCGAATTTCGAAAGAGTTGTATAATTGAAGCGCTCCACCATACCGAAGGAAATGTAAATGCGGCGGCGCGCCATCTGGATGTTGACCCGGCCAACTTGCGCAAGTGGATTAAATCGTATGATATTTAGTTGGGCCGGGTTGAAATCGGTTATTCCGTTTTTGATCCTCTGCCTGTATCCAACCTCGTTATTTGCTACCGCATTTGAAATTGATCTGACGGCTGATACTGCATACCTGCCATATAAATCGGTCGAAGCACGGAATATGAAAATTCAGCAGGATTGCTCCTATCCGGAAAATAACGTCATAGAAGTAATCCGACCAGCAATTACAGGTAAGCGTGAAGGACTTCTGATCTTGGCCAACAACCCACCCCCAGCTGATGGCTGGCCATCAATGTTTACACCGCGGACTTTCCCCGGATTTGTCGTCACCGATGATGATCCGATTCAGTATGTCATTACAAACTGGAAATCGTTTATTTTACCCTCAGATAGCAATATGTATGTAGCGGGCGTTTGCCACAACGATGATTCAATTTTTGCCTTCAAACTACACATAGATACAGATTCCATTGACTATTGCTTGCTTTATACCAGGGAGCCATCCGATGCCGGTCCGGTAGTTCCCTTTATTAACGTTTTGTATGTGGGTGATTTTGGAGCCTATGAAAACGAAAAGATTCTCCTGAATATCAATTACCATGCCCACTTTAAGCGTCTCTATTTATTGGATTTAAAGAGTTTAGAATTGGAATGGGAAAAACCAATATCAAGCGGTGTCAATCCGAGTAGTTTGGCGGTGCTTGAACATCCTGATGAACCTCGAATTATGTTTTCAACCGCTAATCCAGCCAACGGTCTGCAAGATTCAGATTACAATGATTACTATTCATACCTGACGATCCTTGATACTGATGGGGATATTTTACTAAATAAAATATCCGGCCATTACGGTTACCGTCCCTCAGTCTCCATACCGGCCAACGATTCTGATCAATTTTTTATTACCCATTATCTCGATTTGGAAACTGGCGATTCAACCGGTACAAAAGCTGAGGATGAGTATTTTATTTCAAGAATAGACTCGTGGGGTGAGGTTTTAAAAAGTGTGAGCACTGGTGGAACTCCGATGAGAATGTGGCTTATGCATTATGGTGATGACCAAAAATTGAAGCTGTTTGTCCTCTTTGCCTCAAAAGCGGTTGCCATTTACGACTGTGATCTCAGTCTGATAGTTAAGACCGATCCGTTGGAAACGGCTTTGAATTACCTTGGCAAATACAAAATCGCCGGTGAAAATGATTCAGTTTTTGTCTTGGGGGATGGCCTTTATGATAGCGATTTCAATAAGCTGATGCAGTATCCGTTCCCAAGTGCCCACTTTATTCCTATAGAGTACGACAGTTTGGGAAATCTGTCTGCTTATGTGATAACAGAGTACATGCATTATTACATAGGATACATCGAAAAAAGAACCAATATCGAGCTGGCCTCAGTTCTTTATCATAGAAATAGAAACTATGTCTTGATGTTTTTAACCGGGCTTTTGGTTGCTTTGGTTACGACCAATATCTTTCGCAAACGATCTGCGGCCAATCTAAAATTGATATCTAAGCAGAAAGTCGAATTGGAGGAGACGCATCAGGCTCTCCAAAAAGCCCAGGATCAGATTGTCGCTCAGGAAAAATTTGAGCAGGCCAAAGATATTGCCGGTGGTTTTGCCCATGAGATAAGAAATGCACTATCTCCGGCCAGAAACGCCTTGAGCCGACTTCTTCCTCTTACGAACGTGAGCGGAGAAGATGAAAAGCGGCACAGTCTTGCCGATCTGTCTAATCGCGGCGTGATCAAAGCTCTCGAGTTGACTCAACAGATTTCAAATTATACTAAATTAGAGTCGATGAAGAACCCCGAATCGGTTAAGTTGTCGGATGTCATTGATGATGTGCTAAAGTCGTATCGAAAGGTTCTGGAAGATAATCAAATTGTCGTAACCTGGGACCGATCAGGTGATATCCCGTTGGTCCGAGCGAACCGGGATCAATTGCGAATTGTGATAACTAATATGGTGAGTAACGGTATTGATGCGATGCAGGCATCGGCTGTTAAACAGCTCGGCATCACCTGCCATCATCTGGATGGGGCGGTTGAGCTATCGGTTACCGACTCCGGATGTGGGATACCGAAGGAAAGCGTTGATCGGGTGTTTGACTTCTTTTATTCGACCAAACCGGACAGCGGGACCGGTATCGGACTGGCCCTGTCCAAAAAAATTGTCGAACTGTATGGTGGGACAATTTCGGTTGATTGTTCGCAGAGCGGGCAAACGACCTTCAGGGTGCGATTTCTCCGCATTAGCTAAATATCTCCAATCGGTAGTAATCATGTATTTAAAACAGCCCCACAGATAGTTCAGATGGGGTAGATTGTACACGAGCGGCCATTAGCGACACCCCCACTCATCACACAGTTCCTTAATCCCCAACAGCTTACGACTGCATTATCCTTCCTGTTAAATTGGTACGGTTTTTGATATGTATTAGTCCAGAGCAGAAGACCAACAGTACCAACCTGGACGCATCGCATGGGAAAATAAGGCAAGGGGGAGCAATATGGGGACGATGGAGTGAGGGTGGTACACCATACATCACGCTTTACACCTCTGGAGGAGGAATCATGTACAAACAAAAATTTAACGTAGTCTTACTGACATTAATACTGAGCTTATTCATTAGCCCGGTTATTGGTCAGCACATTGCCACAATGGATCCTGACGGAACCAATCAAATATCAATTATAAATATCGTCGGGGGGGGAGCGAAGTGGTCGGATGATCAGTCTATGATAGTCTTTAACTCTGTCGATCAAACAGCGCCACTGTCCGGGAGTTGGGAAATATTCTCAGTCTCTACTGACGGAACCAATTTGATGCAACTAACGGACTATGCACATCAATACGGGCAGAGTCGGCCAAGATTTAATGGACCGTCCAAGATATGGTGGCTTAGAGGAGGGAGCGCAGGGTACGGTGAGATTTGTGAAATGAATCTCGATGGATCAGGCGCTGTTGCTCTTACGAATTTTCATGCGCAGGGGAAGTCGGGTGGTTCATTTGATTTTTGCGGTGACAAAGTCTATTACAAAAAACAGAATAGTAGCTGGTCCCCGACCGGAGAGATATTTTCAGCCGATCCGACCAATATAATGGGGACAGAAGTACAATTGACTTTCAACAGTCAGAGAGATGCTCTGTCGGATGTGTCTGCCGATTGCTCAAAGCTACTTATGTCGCGGTCAGAGGCATCTGATGGTTATAGCCCACCACACAACATTTACCAACTCAGCTTGGATGGATCAGGCTCTGAAGTTAGGCTGACTTCAGGATCGGGGGGAACATATAACGGTAGTGCTATCTATTCACCTGATGGAAGCAAGATTGTGTATGCTTTGTGGGATGGTGGCCAAAATGATATTTGGATGATGGATGCCGATGGAAGCAACAAGCAGAACATCACAAACAGTCCTGAATACAATGAGGTTCCCAGCGAATGGCGCGACGGTAAAATACTATACAATACGAATGGTCCGATCCTTTGGCCTCCTGAAGACAATTTTGTCGCTTTCGACATCAAACCGGGTTCCTGCCCGAATCCTTTGAATGTAAAAATACCGGGGCCGGATTGGATTGTGATTGGGGATAGCCATGATGAGTTTGGCGATCCTGATGATATCATCAACGATGGTTTTGCCAAGCCGACTCCTCTTGGGTCCAAAGGTCATAAAGTTTCTGTTCTCCCATGTGCTATTCTGGGGACTGACCAGTTTGATGTAATGCAGATTGATCTTTCGACTGTCGTTCTTTTGGGTGTGGCCCCATTACGGGCCAGCCTTGAGGATGTCGCGACCCCTATGGCGTCTGATGCAGTCGAATGCGAGTGCAACGAATATGGTCCGGACGGGTTCACCGATCTAACTCTCAAGTTTAGAAAAGAAGCGATCGTCACCGCTCTTGGAGATGTTTATGATGGAGATATCATCCCACTTACTATTAGTGGTCAGATGCTGGATGGTACTTCATTTGAGGGGGTTGATTGTCTGTTGATACTTGGAAACCAACTGGCTTCTTTTGTTATAACAGAACTACCGATCAGAAATACTCAACTGGTAGGTAACGCGCCTAACCCATTCAATCCGACGACAACGATCA
>JAUUYJ010000004.1 GCA_030588275.1 Candidatus Zixiibacteriota bacterium
GAAGAGTCATTTACCAAGGTCAACTGTGCCGCTATCCCGCGTGATCTTCTGGAAGCAGAACTGTTTGGATATGAAAAAGGGGCGTTTACCGGAGCCCACAAAACCAAACCGGGCCGTTTTGAAGTTGCCAATAAAGGGACCATTTTTCTTGATGAAATCGGCGACATGCCGCTTGAATTGCAATCGAAACTACTTCAGGTCCTAGAACAACAGGAGTTTGTCAGAGTCGGTGGGATTCACAACATTCATGTTGATGTCAGGATTATCTGTGCCACCAATCGCAACCTCGAAGAGGCGATCAGTCTGAGAAACTTCCGAGACGATCTGTTTTATCGTCTCAATGAGATTACCGTTCAGCTTCCCCCCCTGCGGGACCGGCACGGGGATATCCCCCTATTGGCTCAGTTCTTTGTCGAAAAATATAACAAGCTGTATGAACGGGAGGCCGCCTCCTTATCACAAAATGCTCTTGGTCAATTAGCCGCCGCTCCCTGGCCCGGAAACATCCGGCAACTGGAAAATTTGATTAAGCAGGTGGTTGTACGGGGTGATGAAGCGATAATTCCCGACCTTCTGGTTGGCCAGACCCTCGGACACGGGCAGGTTGCGATAACCCCGCAAGCGGATGTACCGGTGATTGGTTCGGAAGATCCAGGCAGTACCACTCCAGACACCCCAACCTCTTCACTCTCTCTCAAAAAGAGGGTGGCAACGGCTGTTGCTTTTGAAGAGAAGGGGCTCATTTCAGAAGTTCTGGGGCGGACCAACTGGAACCGACGCAGAGCGGCTGAAATGCTTGAGATTAGCTACCGTTCTCTTCTTTATAAGATCAAAGAGTACGGCCTCAACGAAATAAAATAACCGTTTTAAAATTACTCGCTCGTGTGAGTGTGAGGATACTTGACAGTCTTAGTTGATCTTGGTTTAGTTATCTCCTCAAAACCACTCATTATGCTTAATCTATGCACATACTTGCAATTTAAAGCCTGTTTGAAATAATATTTTTTGTTGACATAAAGCCATATTAACCGCATAAGTACAAACAAATAAGCGGTATATGGAGGATGGCGGATAAATAGGTTGGCAAGATTGCCGACCGTTATGGTACGCAAATTGCTATAATCTTTGTGGACAATTTTTTTTGAGATTTGTGCCATGAATGATGATACGAGGAGGAATCAGAGAGGCATGGACGCCGACAAAATTACTCGATTCCGCGACATAGCTGTAATGGAACTGAAACGGGCCGAACGTTATCGCAATTTTCTCGCCCTTTTGGTACTAAACCTATCTGAGTTTTTAGACACAGCTGGACGACGGAAAATCGAAACCGACCACGAAGCGAATGCTTTCATTGAACAGGCAACGCGGCGCATAAAAGCGAGTATGCGCGAGACCGATATGATTTCTCGTCTCGACGATTCTCGGCTGGTTATGTTGTTACCGGAAACCGACGATAGCGGAGCAAAGATTACCGCCGATCGGATTGGTGGTTTGATTTCGGAGTTTATGGCAGAATTTCTTAACTCAGACTATAATTTTGACGTTCCGGTCGAAATCTCTTCCTTTCCGGAGGAAGCGGGTCGCAAATCGTTTCAAAATCGCCTGAATAATCTGTTTGGTACGCCCCGTAATACTGAGTAGTTAAACGAATCACCAAAGCGGCTTATCTCCCCATATATTTCTTTATAGGTAGTTTCATTATTAAGTGACAATTACCTGTTCCTGTCTTATCTTTTATAAAACAGAATAAACCTGGGCAGACCGGTTTTTTTTTTGAATAATAATTTAAATTTTGAATCATTACGGAGCTTTTATCATCCAAACTAACGAAAAGAAACTGGTAGAAGGGGCCAAGCAGGGAGATTTTGCCGCCTTTAACCGCCTGATTGAAAATTACCGCCCCCGGATTTTTGGATTGGCTGTAAAATTGGCCAAGAACCGAGAAGATGCCGAGGACGTTTTTCAGGAGACATTTTTGAAAGCGATCGACAACATACAAAAATTCCGAGGTGAATCCTCTTTTGGCACTTGGCTTTACACCATCTGTGTCAATGTTATTCGGAACAAGTATGGGCGCTCAACCGGAGAGCTGTTACCTTTGGAAGAGTATCTGCCGCGTGCCGAGCATGGTGATGGGGAGCATGCCGAGCTGTTTGACTGGGATGATCCGCTTTCCAAGTTGACCAAAGATGAACTGAAACAAAAGATTAATCAGTCGATTATGCAGTTGCCGCTAAAATACCGGACCCCTTTTCTCCTTCGCTATACCGAGGAGATGTCGGTTGCTGATGTGGCCAGAACTACCGGTTTGACGCTGGCGGCGGCCAAATCGCGAATTTTGAGAGCACGTTTGGCGATGCGTCAAAGTCTCAATGATTATTTCCTGGGAGAAAGAGGGAAAAAAAACAATGTCAGATTGTAAAGAACTGATCGGCAATCTGTCCGATTTTATTGACGGCGAGCTAGACCTAAATATGTGTCAAGAGCTCAAGAAGCATTTGGAAGGGTGCCGTAATTGCCGTCTGGTGGCTGACAGTCTTACCAAGACGGTAAAACTTTGCCGTGATGGGGTGACCGAAGACCTTCCTGAGAGCCTCAAAGAGTCACTAAATCAAAAATTACAAGCCCGCTGGAAAGCAAAATTCGATAAAAATTAGGCAAATATTGACTCCGATATTTCATTAATAAATATATTTTATGTCCAGTATTTGGACAACGTCAATCAGGCTATCCCATTGAAATTCAACGTAGTACGAGACTTCCCCAGAATTGTTCTGTGGTTGTGTTCCAACTGGACAAATAAGGTACTGAATCTGAGAGGTACAATTGATCCTGATCAATGCTTGTCTCCGGGACAATTTTTTTTCACTATTTATTGACAACTATCCAAAAACAACGGCATATTTTGAATCGTTTACGGACATCTCCGATCTAAATGGCAAATGATAAACTTAAGACAGGAAATCTCAGGATGAAAAAAGGTTTAATCAATTTCTCAACCAACCACCCGGTCTGGATTATTATGATCATCATCGGCTTTACCGCCCTGTTTGGATGGCAACTGGCCGATATCAGAATCGACACCGACCCGGAAAATATGCTTCCGACCGACGAACCGGTCCGAATTTTCAATCATGAGTTTAAAGAGCAGTTTGAAATCTCTGACTTTTTGGCGGTTGGTATTGTCAATGAAGAGGGGGTCTTCAACGCTGAACAATTGAGCCGTGTTTACCACATCACCGAAGCGATTATGGAAATTGACGGAATCGTCGCCGAAGATGTCATGGCCCCTTCGCAGGTCAACGACATTTACTACGAAGGTGACATCATGGTTATTGATACTTTGATGCGCCGTCCTCCGCAAAGCGAGGCGGAGGCCCAGCAGGTTTTCCGGCGTATTCTGGCTAACCCGATTTTAAAGGGGAAGCTGGCTTCTGAGGATGGGAAAGCAATGGCTCTGTTTATCCCGATAGAATCAAAGCATGAGTCGCATCGGATCGCCGCCGAGATAACTGCCATCACCGATTCATTGGGTGGAGATGAAACCTATTTTATCGCCGGACTGCCGATTGCCGAAGATAGCTTTGGACGAGAAATGTTTGGCCAGATGATTTTTTCTGCTCCGGTTGCGGGGTTGATCATATTTATCCTGCTGTTTGTCTTCTTCCGTAACATTCGGATTATTCTGCCGCCGATGATTGTCGCCATGACTTCGATTATCTGGACGATGGGTGCTTTGGTCTGGGCCGGTTTCTCGGTTCACATAATGAGTTCGATGATTCCAATTTTTCTCTTTCCAATTGCAGTTTTGAACTCGATCCATATTATCTCAGAATTCCACGACAATTTCAAAAAGCATGGGGATCGTCGAAAAACAATTGAGCATACAATAAACGAACTGTTCACCCCAATGCTTTTTACTTCAGCGACCACCGTCGTCGGTTTTCTTTCATTGATGACCAACAACATTCCGCCGGTGCAGGTCTTTGGTGGATTCGTTGCCTTTGGTGTGGGCGTGTCATGGCTTATGTCGATTACTTTGAACCCGGCGATGGCGATGCTCCTCCCGGAATCGGCCCTCAAGAACTTTGGAACCTCCGGAGAAGATACCGGAATCCTGGCACGAATCGTAAAAGCGATCGGTCGTTTCTCGGCTCGCAGATATATGTTGATCCTCCCGGCCACCGCCGTTATCATAGCCATCTCTATTTTTGGACTGATGAAAATTGAGGTCAACGATAACCCGGTCAAATGGTTCAAATCGGATCATCCTTTGCGGGTTGCCGATAATGCACTCAATTCGCACCTCGCCGGGACCTACATGAATTACCTTATTTTTCAGACTGACGAAGAAGATGCTATGCTCGATCCGGCTATGCTGGCCTACATTGAATCGGTCCAGAATCATATTGCCAAAAGCAATATCGTCGGTTCTACTTCCGGTATAACAGATTTTCTAAAAAAACTTCGACTCGAAATTGCCGGACATGGTGATAGTCTCTATGGACTGCCGCTATCATCAATGGAGGCGGCCCAGTATCTGTTGATCTATGATAAACAGAATGAGATCAACAAGCTGGTCAACGAAGATTATTCGCATGCCAACCTCTGGGTTCAGATGACCGCGGGGGATAATCAAGAAGTCTCAGGAGTGGTCAATTCGGCCAACAAATTTATCGAAGAGAACCCGGCACCGTACGAGTTGACGACTCGCTGGGCCGGCTTACCTTATGTCAATATTGTCTGGCAGGATAAAATGGTCTCCGGGATGAGAATTTCGCTTTTGGCCTCCTTTGGTATCGTCTTTTTGATGATGGCCTTTCTGTTCCGCTCCGCTTTATGGGGTTTGCTGTCGATGCTTCCTCTGACAATTACGATTATGGCGATCTATGCCAGTATCGGATATTTCGGTAAACCATACGATATGCCAATAGCGATTTTGTCCTCTCTAACTTTGGGACTTTCAATCGACTTTGCGATCCACTTCATCCAGCGAGCCCGAGCGACGCACCGTCGAACCGGTAATTTTGCCGAGACTTACAAACAGATTTTTGCTGGACCGGGACGCGCGATCAGCCGTAACGTTTTGGTTATCGCCATCGGCTTTGTACCGATGTTTTTCTCCAACCTCGTTCCATACATTACGGTTGGATCGTTTTTCTTCGCCATCATGACCGTTTCCGGAGGTGTTACCTTGATACTCTTGCCTGCGCTTGTGACGGTTTTAAAAAGCAGGCTTTTCCCTGAACTGAAAAAAAATAATTAGTCGAAATAAAGTGGAGGATTTTAAGATGAAGAAATTATTAGTTTTTGGGATGGTGCTGGCCCTGGCAATTTTTGCCACCGCCACGCTGTCAGCCGCCGACGCGACTGAGATTATGAAACAGTCGCACCTCGCCTACTATTACTCAGGCGATGATGGTATGGCCAAAGTGAGTATGAAAATCGTCAGCAAGAGTGGTAAGGAACGGATTCGGGAGTTTACCATTCTGCGCCTTGACATAGAAGATGGGGGCCAGCAGAAGTATTACACCTATTTCAAGAAACCATCCGATGTCTCCCGACTGACTTTCATGGTCTGGAAATATCCGGGTGGGGACGACAAGAGATGGCTTTATATGCCAGCTATCGATCTGATTAAGCAGATCTCCGCCGGTGACAAGACCGCATCGTTTGTTAATTCCGATTTCACTTACGAAGATATCTCCGGTCGGCATTGGACCGAAGATGTACACACGATTATCTCTGAATCAGAAACGGTTGATGGTAAAGAGGCATACCTGATAAGCTCAATACCGGTAAAAAAATATAAAGGATTTGCCGAAAAGAAAAGCTGGATTGACAAAAAGACAAATCTCCCTCTCAAAGAAGAGTATTACGATAAAAAAGGGGAACTGGAAAAAATATTCTCAGCCGATGTCATCGAAGAGATTGGCGGTTTTCCAACAATCACCCAACGGACGATAAAAATCATCAAGAAAAACAAATATACGACGCTGACTTTCGATGAGATCACCTACAACACCGGCCTCGGTGATGAAATCTTTACCGAACGGTATCTCAAAACCCCACCACGAAAATATATTAAGTAAAGGGTGACTTCGATGAAACGATATAAAAACAGAGTTGGTCTGATACTGCCTCTGATTATCCTGATCTCGGTCGGGATCGCCACGCCGGCTCAATCTGAGGTTGAGGTGAATGGATTTGTCGAAGGGTTGTGGACCGGCGGTGTCGATGACAATAACGTCACCGACCGGGATTACACTGCCGCCGAAACGCGTCTGCAACTCCGCTTGGAATCGTACGGTGAAAGCGCCGAAGCATTTGCCAAGCTGGACTTTGTTCAGGACGGTTTCGACTCAACCAGCTATGACTGGGAAGTGCGCGAAGCGTATTTGAAATTCCGCCTTCCGATTGGGATCGACTTCAAAATCGGACGGCAGATATTAACATGGGGAACCGGTGACCTGTTATTTATAAACGATGTCTTTGCCAAAGATTACCAATCGTTTTTTATCGGACGGCAGGATCAGTACCTCAAAGCACCGCAGACAGCTCTGCGGGCCGAATGGTACAATCGGTTTGGGTCGTTCGCCATAGTACTCATTCCCGATTTTGAGCCGAACATTATTCCGACCGGTGATCGCCTCAGTTTTTACAACCCGCTTCAGATGAGCATCGTCGGATCGGACGGATATATGCCACCGGTTGAGCCAGACAACAACTTCGACAATACTGAAATTGCTTTCCGGTATTCTCGAAGTATTGCCGGTTTCAGCTTTGCCGGATATGCCTATCGTGGTTTTTACAAAGATCCACGCGGCTACAATCCGGTCGATGACTATATTTATTTTCCCCGCCTCAATGTGTACGGTAGCTCTCTAAGAGGCCAGATTGCCGGAGGGATCGTTTGGCTCGAAGGGGGATATTACGATTCACGGGAAGATGTTGACGGAGATAACTATTTCGTCGAGAACTCTTCGATCAAAGGGTTTGTCGGATTTGAAAAAGAGCTGATGACCGATTTCACCGCCAACCTGCAATTTCAGGTTGAGCAGATGGTCGATTATGAAAGCTATGTTAACTCACAAGACGCTTTGATAACCAGCAGTATGCTTCCTCCGAATGTACCACGCGTTGATGAACAAAAAACAATGATAACCTCAAGGTTGCGTAAGCAGGTCTATTCGCAAACGGTCACCTTTTCACTCTTCGGGTTTTATTCCCCATCAGATAAAGACAGCCATATCAGATTTTCGGCCGAATACAAATATTCAGACGAACTAAGTTTGATGGCTGGGGGCAATGTCTTTGACGGCGATCAACCGAGTACATCATTTGGACAATTCGATTTGAATGACAACGTCTATCTGAAAGTAAACTATGGCTTCTAACGCAGGCGTAGCCTGTTTTTAAACAGCAGAGCTTCTTGTGAGTATAGAGGCACAAACCTATTAAGGAGAATGTAGAAATGACAGTTGAAAAAAAAGTTAGAGTGATGGCCGGAACGATGGTGCTCTTAGGAATGGGTCTGGGCTGGTATGTGTCGCCATATTTTTTCCTGATTGATCTCTTCGTTGGGCTAAATTTGATCCAGTCTGCTTTCACCGGTTTCTGCCCGGCAGAAAAAATACTTGGCTAAGTATGAATGCGATTATCTGTTGACCGTATCTACGGTACGCGATGCGGGCAATGATATTGCCCGCCTGCCCGCTTGCCCGCTTATATCAGGCGGTAATTCAGATAGTTGGGGAAATATATTAACAGGGCGATCAAGAACCCAATCAGAACATAAGCAACCTTGGCCCAGATCGGGCGATCAGAAATGGCCAATATCATAACAGCCGGAAACAGCAGAACATAATGACGCCAGATCGACATCACCGATCCGGTCGCCGGTGAAAACAGATAGATCAGAAACGAATAAGCGACCAATTCCTTTTTGGCTCGGTACGGATAAAAGAGTAGAAAAATCAGGCCATACCAGATGATAACGAAATTTGCCGCAAAATATGTATGATACAAACTCTTGATATCAAAATTAGATGACCAGCTAAAATTTGACAACGATTTGTAAATTTCAATCAGCGGAAAATTCCAATGCCGCTGATACTTTTCCTGAAAATGTAAGATCATCAAAAAATCGTCAAACGTAAAATAGAAATATAAAGATAACAATAACGGTCCAGAGGCAAACGGCATAATATAATAGGTGGCATCACTCAATAATTTTTTGGCGCTCGGAAAAGATCCCATTTTCCGGTAAGTTTGGATAAGATAAACAGTCGGAATTACCGCCGCCAAAAATGCGGGTGGATAGCAGAACGAATATACCGCCGCTACGATCGGAAGTAGAATTCTTCCAAAACGGACCTCACGATCATAAAGCAGATACAAGTAACCGGCAAACAAAAAGAGCATAAAAGCATAAGGAAACCCGGTGAACAGGTAAAACCCGGTTGGTGTTGCTCCCAGCGCAATCGTTCCCAGGACCGCCTCTTTAATTCCTGACATTCTTGCCAGTAGCTTAAAAAACAGAATGAAACCATAAAGGGCAAAGAGATACGGAAAAACAATTATACCGGTGTTACTATTCCCATGAGCCATCAGTTTGACCATCATTGGCCAGGCCGGAAACCAGCCGACGTTACCGCATATTTTTCCAGGAGGATAATCGAACTGGGTGCAGGGGTGGGCATCATACCCCGATTCGGCTATGGTTTGGTAGTGGGCGATATCCCAGGCCGATTCGGACATGATGCGACTACCATCAAGGTTGGCATAAGTCAGGTAAAATCCGGCAAATAGAACAAAGATAAGAGCCGGAATGGTGATATCAAATGGGATGGCAAAATCACGAAACCTCATACCGATAATTTAATCGCCTGATAACCGGATGCCAACAACTGTTTTATTAATATAGCCCGAACAGGCGACCGAAATAAAATATCGAAATAATTACGATACTGGTAATGCGACCGATTCTAAAAATAAACTTGTCCTGGAAAGGGACAACCCGGCCCGATTGCAGGATGCGAAACAGCTCCCGGATATAAAGTATCAATGATGCGGCCATAAAAAAGAGCGTCAGGTAGAAAAATATATTGATGCCATAATCAAATCTCAAAACGTAACTCATCAAAAGAATTCCAAGCGAGGCGAAGCAGTACTTGCCGGTCAAAATCGATGGAGGAATCAGCCCGGTTTTTTTCTTTATATACAGCCCTCCGGACAGGATCAAAAGGTCACGCACAATCACCGTCACCGCCAGCCAGATCGGGAAATCACGATAAACGATTAGTAAAATGACCACTGCCCCGGCCAGAATTTTATCGGAGAGTGGATCAAGAATTAACCCCAGCTCTGTTTTCTGATTCAATTTCCGGGCCAAAAACCCATCAAGGAAATCGGATACGACCGCCACCCAGATAACCGCTAAGGCCCAGTACCGGGCATTATCTTCAGGAAGGGAGACAAAATACCAGATCGGAATCAAGAAAAGTAATCGTCCCAAAGAGATCAGGTTGGGGATTTTAAAAACATCATGGGCCATGCCGCATGATAGGTCGGTTGGATCAGTTAATCAAGTATTGTTGAACGGTAAGAAAATTTCCACGAAGCGGGCGACAGCCTCAACGTGTGGGATAAGAAAAAGCCCATGCTCGATTTATTATGCGATCTCTATTCTCTAAGAATATCTACCACGAGGCGGGCGACAGCCAGAGCCCTCAACCTACGGTCGAGGGTAAGTGGCAACCCCACCGTTTCACTCCTACATCTACCTAAACTCGCTTCGCGCCACCACCCCATTCGCTTCGCTCGGAGCCACTAACCCCGCAAGGGGGTAAGCGGCTGTAACTCGCTGCGCTCGAACAGCGACTAAATAAAAGGCGGGAGAAATTCTCCCGCCTCTCATGACTAACTATGAAAACAGTAATCTCTAATACAATGAGAAGCCGACATCAGATTGCTTCCACCCCATATTCAGGAAGGTTCGCACCATCGGCGTTCCCGGAGGTAGATTGGCCGGATCAGACAGGTCGTTGTCAAATCCCCAATCCCGAACCGGTGGACGATAATAATCGCCACTCCAGGTTTCAATCGTTTCCTGCGAACGCCACAAATTGATTATCGACCCACGGAAAACCATATCGACACCGGCCCAGTCTTCCAAAAAGCGAGGAAGATTTTCAAGACCACCGTTATAATTGCCACTGGCCGTCTCCATATTGCCGGTGATGTAAGAGAAATTGAGAGTCGTATTATTGGCATCACGATCGGTCATGAAATCGGACGATCCGGCAATCGCCGGGTCATCACTCCAGGATGAGGAAAGGATCATCAAAGCGTCGGTCATAATTGCCATCGGTTGTTTATTAGTACTGTTGATATCTCCCTTTGTATAAACAACATTTTCAGAGGCAAGGGTCATCGCATTTCCAATATCGTCGGAATTGACTAACCTGGTTCCCCGTAATCCAGCCCGATCATCGGCGGTATATATGATTCCATTATCCGGGAAATAGGCCGAACTTTTTAAGATCGACATATCAATATCATAAACGGTAATATCAGCATTCTCCCGGTCGTCAAAGAAGGTCGTCTCGGTCAGAGCACCGGAGGCTATCAAGGTTGCGGTCCGATCCTGCCAAATACCCAGCGATGTGTTGTAATGCAGAGCCTGACCGTCCATAAATTTCAAACCGGCCTTATGCTCATAAGAGTCAGGGTTACCGCCGCCAGCCGATGCTCGGTCGATTAAGGCATGGGAGTTAGTCGGATCGGCAATCGGCAGATTCAACTTCTCCTGCCCAAAAGTATTATCCTGGACCCGTCCATTCCAGATAGCCGAAGCACTATCAAACCAATAGTAATCATCCGAATCAAGCCAATTCCCGGAAGCAATCTCCATATCATAGTAATTCCCATCGGTTCCCTTGATCCGAACATCTCCCGAACTGGTACTGAGACCAGAGCTGGGATGGCGGCCATGATGAATATCACCAGCCGATGTCAGGTATGAATCGATCAATAGTTGGCTTCCAGTTCCAGATTGAATGTAGGTGTTTCCGTTGGAATGAACGCGCCCGTCAATATTCATCGTTGGACCGGCCGCTATCTCAAGATCGTATTCATAGAATACACCAAACTGAAATATCGGCACCAGCGAAACTTCAAAGGACTGCTTCAAAACCATCGACGAATTGTGAGAGCTATCATAGGCCGTCGCTGATATGGTAAAGGGACTGGTCAGAGCATTTAACCCAACCAATGGTCCCTTGGTTAAAACCTTACGAACCGTATCTCCGGCAATTGTCTGCAAGGCGAGGGCAACATGGTCGATCAGCAGATTTGTGTCCGGTAGGTTCACCGGCGGTAAACCGGTATTCTCGAATTCGGTTTGAATCATTGCCGCCGCCATATTCAATCCGGATTCGGCGGCGTAAAATGATCTCATCTCATTCAGTTCATTTCCGGCGATTGATATCTCATCGTTGGTCGAGTTGATCAGGAAGATACCAATGATGGACAACATGAAGGTCAGCATCAATGCTATAAACAGAGCCAGCCCTTTGTCATCTTTAAGTAACGATTTAAGATTCATGGCTAAATTACCTCCGTTATCCTAAAAGTTCCGCAGGTTAACATTTGACTGATAATCGCGGAAACGATAAGGCTGTTCTGACATATCGGTATCAGGCCTGGATGTCCGACCGGTTACGGCAACTGCAACCTGGCGAACATCATTGACCATGACTGGCGCATCAACCGCCATGCCATTTTTTAAAGTATAGACAAATTGCAAATCGATCATATTTTCCGCATATACCTGGGGAGCATAAGTTCCCACCTTAACCATCAAGTTGGGATGCAAGCTGTCGGTGTAGTCGATATAAAATTTAACCCGATCAATTGCCATCAAAATCGAACCCTTCGGGTAAGCTTTGCTCAGCACCATCGTGTTATGCTGAAGATGAGCCGCCGCAACCTGAACTGAAGTAAGTACAAAAAACTCTCCGGTCTCGGTAAAAGGATCGAATATATATATTTCCTGATCGTCTGAAAAACAACTGACGTCATGTCCGTCACACCTCAACTCGGCCGAGGGATTGGGCATAGCATGTTCAATCGGTGCGTCACAATCGGCGGCAGCGTATATTACAACGATTGTATCCGGATTGGTGTTGTACACCTCAAGGGCGTTCAACCCGGCTGGCAGACCGTACCCGGTCATCCGGATTTGGCGCGTCAGTTCATCAATCGCCGCCCGGGAATTTTGCTGTGTCTCAATGACCGCTTCCTGTATATTCCAGGCATGATGCTGACTGATGTAAGCACGAAACATGGCGGCTGAAATAATTCCGGTTATGATCATCGCCACCAGAACTTCCGACAAGGTCACGCCGCGGACAGATTTTAATATCTTTTTCATATCTCCTCCTACGGAAGTTCGGTTTTTATTAAAGTTGTAATGGCATAATTAGTAACGACCGAATCGGGCGTTATCCAGCCGGTTTTCATCTGGACCTGACGAAGATGAGGAGCAACGGTGGTAACGTGCCAGCTTCGCGAAACGGTCCCGACGGTATCTTGTCCCGAAACCGGATTACTCTCTGAGCGGAGTTGTTCCAGTTTGTCCTGTAGCAGTTGCGTACATCGGGTTGTCTCAGAAGCCCACTGGTTGCCATCGATTGCCACCACAGCCATCTGCATCAAGAACATAAAGGCAAACGAAATAATCAGCATGGCAATCATCGTCTCCAGGAGGGTGATACCTTTTTCATCTATTTTCCGTATATCCATAAAAATGACCTCTCGGCTGAATTCTACCGCCATATTCGCAATTTCACTGCCCAACAATCGGGAAAATTAAAATTCTACAATTTCCTCCCAAAGTTTCAGATTCAATTTCACCGACCGTCAGTATCTGTTTGACCTGAGCCTTGTTAAGATCAGAAGGCCAATTATTGCACAGTCAAAAAACCGCTGTTCTGTTCCTGTCATGGCCAATTATCGGCCAATAATCATCCAAAACAATTGGATTTTGCCCATACTTGGTGGGAGAGATACAACAAGCAATTTCTGGCCTGGTTTGGCAGATTTTGTCCTCCCCAAATCGTTCACACCTAGATTATCGATACTTAATCAGGTTTTTTTAATTGCCCTCGGCCAGTCAATCAATAATTGTTGCTCTATGAGGAATAGATACTGATGAGTTCTGAGACAAAATTACGGCTGGCGATCTTTTTGGGCGTCTTGATGATTGTTATCGGGTGTGCTGGGTATATCATAATCGAGGGTTACCAGCCGCTGGAAGCTCTGTACATGACCGTAATTACTCTGGCTACAGTCGGCTTCAAAGAGATCAGACCACTCTCGGAAACGGGCCAGATTTTCACCATCTTTCTGATAATCTTTGGCGCTTTTGCCGGAGCCTTTATCATAAGTGCGATGGCCCAATTGGTGGTCCAGGGGCAACTCGAATTAATACTTGGAAAACGAAAAATGGAGAAAAAATTGCAGAAGATAAAAAACCATATCATTCTGTGCGGCTTTGGCCGGGTCGGTAAACAGGTGGCGATGGAGTTTGCCAAGCGGAATGAACAGTTTGTCATTGTCGAGAAAGATAAGGGTTCAATTGAGGAGGCGCGCAATTGTGGCTTCAATTTAATTCAGGGAGATGCCGCTGACGATGATATCTTAAATAAAGCCGGAATTGAGAGAGCTCGCGCAATTGTCTCAACCCTCCCGGATGATGCTGAGAATGTTTACCTCGCTTTGACGGCGCGCCAGATAAGCCCCAATCTGTATATCATCGCCCGGGCCGAAACCGTTCTGGCCAAAAAGAAATTGCGCCGGGCCGGGGCTGACCGGGTCGTTTCTCCACACGAACTGGGCGGGTCGCAGATGGCGATGGCAACCTTGCGTCCCAATGTGGTAGATTTTATGCAGTTGGCGGCTGAGGTGCCGGGTGGGGAAAATATTGGAATCGAGGAGATTTCAATATTAGAAGGGGGTGAATTGACCGGAAAAACAATTATTGAGGCGGCCATAAAATCAAAGTATGACGCCATTGTCGTCGGTTTGAGAAAAAAATCGGGCAATCTTGTCTTCAATCCTTCCGGCGGAACCAAAATGGATCAAGGAGACATTCTGGTCGTCCTGGGTGAAAACGGTAAGCTTGAAAAGTTGGCCGAAGACCTCGCCTGAGTTCAACCTGTAATAAATCCTGCCTGCAAATAACGGGGGAAACAACTTGCACTCACTCCGCTTTTTCCCTATGTTTTTGGCCTAACTTCTTACTGGATGGATATGTCTGTATATGTATGATCGTACTGGAAACTATCTGATTCTCGCTATCTTGCTCGGAATGATACTAGGAGTGGTGGCTGTAGCCATCTTAGGGGAGCAGGCCATAGCCTTTAAGTTCTTGGGAGATGCGTTCTTAAGTCTCTTGAGGATGGTTGTTATACCGCTTCTGTTTTGTTCCATGATCGTTGGTATTACCCGTTTGGGAGATGTTCGCAAATTGGGTTGGACCGGCGGTAAAACTTTGCTTTACTTTTTGGTGACGAGCTCAATCGCGGTCACTATCGGGCTGATACTGGTGAATATCGTTCAGCCTGGATCAGGATTCGAAATAGCTCTCGGATCTACGACTCATGTAATGCCAAACACGGAACAGTACTCCTTCTTTGGTTGGCTAACCGATCAGATTCCGTCAAATATTATTATGGCGGCGGCTGAAAATAAGGTTTTACCGATTATTGTTTTCGCCCTGTTTTTCGGGTCGGTTTTGACAACTCTGGGAGTTCGTGGAAAACCGGTTGTCAGTTTCTTTGAAGGCTTGAATGATGCCTTTATCAAGATTGTTCAGCTCATAATGTGGTTTGCGCCAATCGGTATTTTTGGATTGGTTGCTGGTCAATTGGCCGCTCAGGGTGGCCTGTCCGGTTTCTACAATGTTCTGACCGCATTAGGTAAGTACTCCTTTGTGGTTATATTCGGCCTCGCCCTTCATGGCCTGATTGTTCTTCCGTTAGTATTGAGATTTTTCAGCGGCAAGAACCCGATTGAATATCTGTTCGGAATGACCAAAGCGTTGATGACCGCTTTTGCAACGTCGTCGTCGTCGGCCACATTACCGGTCACGATGGATTGTGTCGCGGAGAATAACAACGTTGACAAACGAGCCTCATCATTTGTCCTGCCGCTTGGAGCGACCATTAACATGGACGGCACCGCCCTTTACGAAGCGGTGGCGGCTCTGTTTATTGCTCAGGCGTATGGTATTGATCTTTCCATTTGGGCGCAGATCACCGTCTTTGCCACAGCCATTCTGGCCTCGGTCGGTGCGGCTGGTATTCCTCAGGCTGGTCTGTTTACGATGGTTCTGGTCCTGACGGCAGTTGGATTGCCGCTGGAAGGGATCGGTATGATTCTGGCGATCGACTGGTTCTTGGATCGATGCCGGACCACAGTCAACGTTTGGGGCGATTCGATTGGTGCGGCGGTTATCGCCAACACTTCCGAAATTGCTCACGTTGAGCGACGTAGTCGCCGGACCGCTTCACCACAACGGCGGTCATCCTCGACAACGCGCGGAAAATATTCAAGTACCGATAGTCGGACACGGCGTAAGCCGGATGAAAAAGGGCGGAAAAGCCCGGATCGGACGACGAGCAGTCGTTCCTCGGCGAGTAGTACTGATCGTAGTAGCCGAGGTGGAACCAACCGTCGCAATGAAAATGTCAAGGCTGGTACAACCAAAACGACGCGCACCGGATCAACACGAACCGGTACGACTCGGACCCGCAAACCGGTTGTTGTTCATGACCAACCGGCGGTCGAACTTCGGGAAGAGTATAAGCCTCAGGATGTGCAAACTCCGCTGACGTCCCCTCGCGGGGAAAAGGAAGCGAAAGAAACCTCTTCCCGGAAGCCGGAACGGAGTAAAACATCTGATAAGGGTGCTGAAAAACCTGATGGTGAACCGCGTCGGCGGGGACGAACTCGCACAGGACGCAGTCGTGGTCCGGAAAAGGTTGATCCTAAGATTGAAGTTGATCTGAAAGATAAGCCAGTTGAGGATCTGGAAAAAGATTCTGCCAATGATCGGCCTCCGATTGTTGAGACCGATTATCAGGTTCCTAAGTTTCCTGATAAGATTTTGGAAGAGTTGACCGTTTCGCGCGACGATTCCAAGTCAGAAAAATCAGACCCCAAGCCTGAAGAATCTTCAGTATCTGACTCTCCGGAGGAAAACTCCGAAAGTTTGATGGAGGAGACTCCTTCAGAACCTTCAGATAGCTTTGCTCGTCTTGACCAGGCTATTTTAGGCCGGGATAAGCAGGAGGGGCAAGAGTCTGTGGATAATAATGATTCTGTCGTTGAAGAATCTTCATCGGTTGTTGATGAAGAACCGAAACGAGAAGAAGTTATTGAACCCTCAAAAGTCTCAGCACCGACTGAGGAGGAGCCAAAGGCTCCCGCATCAGCTGTCGAATCTACTCCGGATGAAGCTATCAAGAGTAGTGATGATGACTCCGATGTGGAAGTTACAACTCCCTCCTTTATTGATGATGATGTAACCGAAGAACCCCCGGAACCGAAAGTTCCGAAAGCTTCGGTCCCGAAGAAGGCTTCATCGCCAAAGAAATCGTCAATAAAAGAATCTGAAGCGACTGCTACAGAGGATTCTGGTCCGACAGGTTCTGCAAATGATGCTGAAAAGGATGAGGATGAACAACAGATGTGGGGTCGCCCAAAGCGAAAAAGAATTAGACGCTAATGCAAGATAGCGGAGATATAAAAAGCCGACCGAATAATCGGTCGGCTTTTTTGGTAGTTGATAAGATTTTAATGCGGTCCCTTTTTCTCGGAAAGGCCGTTTGTAATGTGACGGATAAATCTCCGAAAATGTCCAACCTAAATTCTATTTATTTTTGGCCTTTTTATTCTCGTCAGCGTAAATAATATTGCTTGACAGTAAGGCTGTCGAAATGCAATATAAATCAGAAGAGAGAACTGATGAATAATTTGAAGATTACATTTCTGCTGGTTTTGATGACCATGATTTTGGTTGGAATCGGGTCGCTTTTTGGCGGCCAGCAGGGAATGGTTATCGCCTTTGGTTTGGCGGTAGTAATGAATTTCGTCTCATATTGGTATTCCGATAAAATCGTCCTGCGACTCTATCGGGCCCGACCGGCTGACGAAAAAAAAGACCGAAAGCTTTTGGCGATCGTAAACGTCGCCGCTCAACAGGCCTTTTTGCCGGTGCCAAAGGTTTATGTCATGCCCTCGCCTGCCCCTAATGCCTTTGCCACCGGGCGTAACAAAAACCACGCCGCAGTAGCGGTGACCCAGGGTTTAATGGATTTGTTATCAAGCGATGAGCTGGAGGCGGTTATCGGCCATGAGTTGGCTCATATAAAAAATCGAGATATTCTAATCAGCACAATTGTGGCTACGATTGCCGGTACCATCGGTATCCTGGCAACGATGGCCCGCTGGGGTGCCCTCTTGGGTGGCTTCGGAGGAGGTAGTAACAATCGCTCCGGAGGAAGTCCGATTGCATTATTGGTTATGGCGATTGTTGCACCGTTGGCGGCGATGGTTATTCAGATGGCGATCTCTCGAACGCGGGAATTCAAGGCTGACCGTGTCGGTTCCGAAATCACCGGACAACCTTTGGCTCTTGCTTCCGCGCTGGAGAAATTACATACGGCACCGGTTCGGATGAAGCTGGATGATCGCCCGGCGACAGCCCATATGTTTATCGCCAATCCCTTGTCTGGAAAAGGGCTGTCGAAAATGTTTTCGACCCACCCGCCAGTTAAGGAAAGAATAAAAAAATTGCAGGAGATGGCTTATAAGCCGTTGGCATAAGGAGCCTGACGAGTGGAATTTTTAAATATCTTAGTCCACTCCGTTGCGTGAGAATTTTAATGTAAGGAGAAGAAAAACGACCGTTAACAATCCGGTCGGGATATGAATACAGCCTTTATTGAACTTCTGGCGATTTTCGGTTTGGTTTTGGCCAACGGCTTTTTTGCCGCATCCGAATTTGCCCTGATAGCTTCCCGAAAAAGCCGAATTAAAGATTTGGCTGACAAGGGGGATAGTTCTGCCGCCCGGACATACAAACTGCTCGATCGACCGGATCGATTTCTGGCCGCGATTCAGGTTGGTATAACCTTTGTTGCCACCTTGGCAGGCGTTTTTGGCGGGGCCACGATGGTAGATCGCCTGTCTCCGCTGATAACCATGATTCCGATCTCATTCTTTCAAAATTCTCCTGAGTCAATTGCGATTGTTGTCGTAGTTCTGGGCATCACTTTTCTTTCGGTTGTCATTGGGGAACTGGTCCCCAAATATATTGCCCTGGGAAATCCGGAAAAAATTGCCCTAAAGGTGACCGGCCCAATCACTATTTTTTGTCGCATGACATCGGTTATCGTTGGATTTTTAACATTTTCGGCCCGATCGGTCCTCCGGATATTTGGGAAATCGGTTGCCGCGAATGAATCTCAAATAAGCGAAGATGAGATCAATATCCTCATCAAAGAAGGAACCGAGTCGGGGGTTTTTGACAAGACCGAGCAAAGGTTGATCAAATCGGTTTTTGATTTTAGTGACATCACAGCCCGGATGGCGATGACCCCTCGCGTTGATCTGATTACGGTGAAATTGGGATCGCCAATTGAAGAAATAATGGAGATCATGACATCGCACGGATACTCCCGTTATCCCGTTTATGAAACATCATCGGACGAAATTGTCGGCGTTGTTTATACCAAAGATCTGATTGCCTTGATGGTGCATGAGGAGATGATTATTCTCCGAGACATTATTAGAAAACCGTTATATGTTCCGGATTCGATGTTGCTGTCGGTCTTAATGGAAAAATTCCAAAAGCAAAAAATCCATATCGCAATCGTTCTTGATGAATTTGGTGGGACCGCCGGATTGATCACGCTTGAGGATATTTTAGAAGAGATCGTCGGAGATATCCAGGATGAGCATGATACGGCGCAACCGGAGTTTGTTCTTCATTCAGAAAAAGTTGCTTTTGCGGCGGGAGCTCTTCGTCCGGATGAGTTAAATGAACTGTTTAATGTTGATATCCCAGAAGATATCTCCGATACTCTGGCCGGGTTGGTAGTTGAGCAGTTGAATAAGTCACCGCAGATTTCAGATGAGGTTCGACTGGATGACCTGACCTTCTCCATCCTGGAAATGGACGGTATTCGTATCAAGCGTTTGCGCGTTACCAAAACCAAATAAAGCCTGTTGTGTCAGTATATATGATTTACAAAAAGATTGAGCCTGAGTAAACAATATGTTTGATGCCGCCTTAGATTTGTTTCAAAAGCTGGGTACTACCGGTCTCGACCTTTTTCAAAAAATGGGTTACCCTGGCATTGTTCTGTTTATGATGCTTGAGAGTTCGTTTTTCCCGTTCCCCAGCGAAATTATTATGATCCCGGCTGGAATTCTGGCCGCTCAATCCCAGATGGACCCCTGGGTGGCGATCTTTATGGGTATTTTGGGTAGTTGGTTGGGAGCTTTGCTAAATTATTATTTGGCGGTCTGGATGGGGCGACCGGTTTTGAACCGATTTGGCAAATTTTTGTTTATGCCGCCGGAACGGTTAGCCAAAATGGAATCGTTTTTTAATCGTCATGGAGAAATCAGTACCTTTACCGGTCGTTTGATTCCGGGCGTCCGGCAGTACATTTCATTTCCAGCGGGGTTGGCGGGGATGAACCTGTTTCGGTTTTTGCTTTTTACCGGATTGGGCGCCGGCATCTGGTCAGGCATTTTGGTTTGGATTGGATATGCCGCCGGAAAGCAGATGGAAGAGATATCTTACGAAGCGATCAAACGGTTGTACCATCAATATTCATTTGAGATTACGGTGGGGCTGGTACTGTTTTGTTTGATCTTGATTGCCGGGTATATCCTTTGGTATCGGCGCAAGAAAAAACTGGCGAGTTCAAACCGGTAGGAAACGAGTTGCTGTTACCTTATTCAATTTGAGATAAAATGATCTCGCAGGAGAGCAATCAGGCCATCAATATTTTGCTCGGTCGCTTCTCCGGCAAACAAAATATTTTTTCCCTTAAGAACCGCCGATACTTTCGGGCCGATTGAAAAGATGCGGGCGGTCGCTTGTAATTTATCAAACTGGTTTGCATCCAGATTTTTCAGCAATCCCAAGACGGTCGAGCCGGAGGTAAAAAGAACGGCGTCAGGCAGGTTTTCCAGAAATTTATCTTTCTCAATTTTTGACCAGATTGGATGAAAGGTTCGATAAACGGTCAAAGGCATTACTTCCGCTCCATGAGAAGGAAACCTGTCTTCGATAATACTGTCAGCCAGGTTTCCACGAACGCGAAGAATATGATTACCAGACAGATCAAACTGTTCCGGCATTTCGGCAACCAGATTATCGACGACCGCTCGTGATGGGACAAAGTTGGGCTTTAATTTGTAGGAAGCAAGCGATGCGGTGGTGCCACGACCGATGGCGGCGATCTTAATATTTTCTAATTTCTCGATCTCAATATTACGACTGCTCAACTGCTCCATAAAGTAGGTAACACCGTTTTCGCTGGTAAAAATTATCCAGCTAAATTTTGCCAGATTTTCTGCAAAGCTGGTCCACCCGGAAAGATCATCAAACGGTTCGGTCGCAATCGTCGGCAATAAAATCGGCTCGCCACCAAGCGCAATTATCATATCACTAAGTGGGCCGGCTTGACCGGTCGGGCGAGTGATCAATATCCGCTTCCCAGATAATGGATACTGCCTGTTGTCAATTCGACTTGATTTCATTGCTCTTCAATAAAGTGGGGGAGAGGGGCAAAGTCAACTTTGCCTTACTTCTAATTGATTTGCGCTTGCTATCAGCATCACCACAGATCGGATGGGAATCTGATGTCAAGACTCAGGTCCCGACCGGGCAGGATTGTAACCTGGTACAGAACGGTATCGTTGTCAGGTAAATATATGGCTGTTAGCAGATGATTACCGATCGGAATTCCGGAAAAACTAAATTGGCCATTGCCGGAAGGGTAGATGAAACTGTTGGTCATCGCACCGGTTCCATTCGGATAGCTCAGAGTCAACCGGAGCGAATCCTTATACAGATCACCAGGTCGGTCGCTGGATGCATCATGGATAACACCCCGGATAGAATTGGTCAACAGTTGGGTCAGGCCGGAGGCAATCAATTTGTCTATATTAACCCCCGAACCGGTCGAACGGATAAGCGAATCGGTAAATATGTAAGGAGTTCCCCAGGCATCATTTTTAAAATCATTACCGGAGAAATCGCCCTCGATGTACGGGCCATCCCATGTCGCGTATCCACCCGGATTAGATAGCAGAGCATCAAGGTTCGGAGGCAGAGCGCCAACATCACCGACATAGCCAAAATCGGAACGGACACCATCTGAATATATCTCATGATTGCCGACGATGGCTCGGGACAGCCCATCCATCTCGGCATAAGTTGCCTCGTACTGAGCCGTTTCGGTCGTTTGGATAAAAGTTCTGGTCGCAACAGTGGCCAATATTCCCATAACGATGATGACAACAACAACTTCAATCAGGGTAAACCCGGTACGCGATTTGACAGAACAGATCATGGACAGCTCCCGACAACTACGTCAAAAGTCGAACCATCGGAAAACAGAACGGTGAAGCTGACACCGGCCATGTTTGATTTCGTCCCACAATTACCTGAAATATTATCGCAAAACCGATTGGCCACAACCGAAACGGTTGCTCCATTGGGTATCGTCTCGACCGAGAAGGTAACTGCCTCCCCCGATCCCTTGCGAGGAATCTGATTATTATAAACTGTGCTGGTTTCGATTATCAGAGATTTATAATAAGAGACCGGTGTGGACCAACTCAGCGTCAGGGAGTTGATATCAATATCGGCGCCGCTATTGTTAACGACATCGAACGAAATTTTGTCGCACACGCTTCCTCCGCCGGTATAAATTGTTTCCGATCCGGGAACGAGCGTCAAGGCACCGGCTCCAACAGGCACCGAGTTCCACAGATCAGCGGTAAAAAAACATTCAACATAGGAATTGGAATTGGGACCGATAGCCAGATAGCGAGTGATGCTGTCATTATCCGGTAGATAAATCAGATCAAGCGTTTGCTGTCCGATCGGAATTGAGTCAAAACTAAAATATCCACCGACGTCAACCGCCGCCGTTTTTGTAACTGTCCCGCCAGATCCATTCGGATGGGTTAATTTGACCGAAATAGAATCTCTATAAATGGTTCCCGGCGGAGTTCCGTTTCGGTCCCGTGCCAATCCATCAACCCGGTTATACAAAA
>JAUUYJ010000121.1 GCA_030588275.1 Candidatus Zixiibacteriota bacterium
AAATAGACGGAAGATTCCACTATGAAAAACGTAACCTTTTTAATTTCTGTAGCTTACGGTTGCCAAATCAAGCTCCCGGATCAATCTTTCCAAATAAATATTGTGCAAAGCCAAAGCAGATCGGCCCTCTTGCCTGCCAGCCCAATCAATATCTCATCGCCAGTATTACCGCTCAGTCAGACGGCAATCCTTGACATTTCGCCAACCGGCCAGTAATATATGTTTTCAGAGCTTTGATATAATTATTGGGCCGGATAACCGGCCGGATTTCATAATATAGAGAGAGGTTAACCCGATGAAGATAATTTCCAGATTGATCCCTTTTATGGTATCGTTTCTAATTCTCCTGATGGTCGCTCCGGTATTGTCAAAAACGACACAGGTCACCTTTGAAAATGGAATGGAGGTCATCTTCAAGGAGAACCATAGTTCCCCAATGATTACCTCAATTGTTTTCATCCGGGCCGGAGCCAAATACGAATCGAACTTTAACAACGGCGTAACTCACTTTCTGGAACATCTTCTGTTCGACGGGACCAAAAATCGGTCTCGCTCCGAAATATCAGAGGGCGTCGAAAATCATGGTGGCTATATCAACGCCTTTACCAGAAAAGATTTGACTGCCTTTCTCATCCTGATGCCGAGTGAATATATCGAATACGGCATCGAAATCCAGGCCGACCAACTATTCAATTCAATCTTTCCGGAAGAAGAACTACCCAAAGAAAGAAAAATTGTTATCGAAGAAATTCAAAAGAGCAACGACAACGAGTCGAACCAAGCATATTATTTCTTCAACGCCAAATCGATGGCCGGAACCTCATACGAGCGACCGGTCCTGGGATACAAAAATATCATCTCAACTTTGCCGCGCGAACGGGTCATCGAATACTGGAAGCAGTTTTACGCGCCCAATAATATGGTCGCTTTAGTCATTGGAGATTTTGACACCGAAGAGATGATCGAGCAATATCGGGCAGTATTCGGCGTTATTCCACCGGTCAACCTTCCTTCGCCACCAGATATCAGCTATTTCCCAGCCGAGAAAAAAGCGGTGTACAAAAAGGGGGCCAACAGCAAGGTAACCTATCTCTCCTATGGAATTGATGCTCCCCATTTCACCGACCCGGACTATTTTGCCTTCGATATGCTGGCCGAATATTTGGGCTCTGACGAGAATTCACCGATAGCCAAACTGTTGGTTGATGATGAAGGGAAACCACTCTACCAATCTTTTTCAGTTTCGCTCGAGACTGCCGAGGAGTTCTCAAGGCTTCTAATCGACGTTATTATCCCGGACAACGATAATACCGACAAGATCATCGGTATCATTGATAACGTCCTGGAAAATATCGACCAGTACCGACCGTCCGATGAAATCCTTCATGGCATCAAGGTTTCGGCAAAGGCAAACGAAATTTTTATGTCGGAGAAACTGCATTATTACGGATTCATCATCGCCCCGAGGCTAATGGTGACCGGTTATGATTTTCTGGAATCGTACCTTGATGCCATCGACAAAGTTAATGCCACGATGATCGTCAAAGCGGCTGACCGCTGGCTCTCCGATTTAAAATACACTGCCACCGTTTACTATCCGAAAGAGGTTAAAACGGTCTCTCAAAAAGAGGCGGAACATACCGTTTATAAGAAAGAGGTCCTGCCGAACGGCCTGACGGTTGTCATCAAATCCAACCCGGACAGCCGCGTCTTTGCCTTAAACGTCATTGGCAAAAACCGGACCGCCTCAGAGCCGGTGGGCAAAACCGGCATCACCGATTTTGTTAACCGTCTGCTTAAGAAGGGGACGACCTCGCTGAATGCCGAAGAGCTGGATAACAAATTGGCCTCGTTGGGGTGCAAGGTCACTCTCAACGATAACCCCTGGATACCGTACGATGATCGTTACACTTCGCGCCAGTTCTCATTTATGAAGTTTGAAACGATTGATGAGTTTACCAGCGGCGGTCTGGAGCTGTTTGCCGACATGATCAAGAATCCGGCCTTTGATTCATCCTCGATCGAACAGATCAGGGGATCGATCATGGGTCTTTTGGGTCGCCAGTCTGGTTCGACACGCGAGAGTGGACGGAATCTGTACTATGCCGGTCTGTTTGAGAATTCTCCTTATGCCAATTCGATCAACGGCTCGGCTCGCACCATCGGTGGTATCACCCGTGATGACCTGATTGATTACCACAGCAAATTTTACTCAGCCGGAAATATGATTATCACCATCGGAACCAACATGGATGCCGATGAGATGATGGGGATGGTCAAGTCTGCTTTTGGTGCTATGCCGACTGTAGCTTTCGATCCACCACCGGCAACGGTTGGATCGGCTTTGGTCGGAGTCAAGACCAACCATCTTGATATGGACAAAGAGCAGGTTTATATATATCTGGGGAACATGCTTCCCTCAGCGTCGCATGAGGATGTCCCGGCGATCCGTTTGGCGACGGCGATCCTGTCCCAGCGGCTTTCAGAAAACTTGCGGGAGAAGCAGGGGTTGGCCTACTCGGTTGGAGCCGGGGCCACCTTTGACAAAAATTTTGGTTGGTACTTATGTGCGATGGGAACCGGTTCGGCAAATTTTGAAATTGCCCGTGATGGAATCCTGGGTGAAATCCAAAAGCTGAAAGATGAAGGGCCGACCTCCGAGGAGCTGGAGATTGCCAAAAACAGCCTGTGGGGTTCTTCACTAACGCGTAACCTGTCCCGCATCAACCAGGCGTACTATATGGGGGTCAGCGAATATCTTGGTTTGGGATACGACAGCGGGAAAAAATATATTGTGAAAATGCGTGAGGTAACGACCGATCAGGTTAAAAGCGCGGCGGCGACATATTTCGACACCGAAAATTACATCTTATCCACGGTTGGAAAACTTTGATCTTGACCTTCAATTTTCCAGGCTGGCCGTCTGATTGGCGGTCAGCCTCTTGAATCTGGAACAAATTCCTTATTTTGGTGAGACGCTGGCGGTAACAACTTCTGTTACCTGGGCGCTTTCGGTTATTCTATTCAAAAAGTCGGGCGAAACGGTTCACCCGATCGCGCTCAATTTTTTCAAAAACAGCATGGCGGTGTTTCTGTTTTTACCAACCATTTATATTTTTGGCGGGTCTCTGATACGCGACGTCCCGAATGGGGATTACCTGCTTCTTCTGTTTTCCGGTGCGCTGGGGATCGGTATCGCCGACACCCTCTTTTTTAAATCGCTCAATATGCTTGGTGCCGGACTGACCGCCATCGTCGATTGTCTGTATAGCCCGTTTATTGTTATCCTCTCCTTTTTGTGGTTAGGGGAGAGTATGACGATCTGGCAGAGCTTGGGCTTGTTGTTTATAATCTCGGCGGTGCTGACCGCTATCAGTCGCAAAGGGCGCGGGCATCTGACCCGCTCGCAACTTTTATGGGGTCTGTTCTATGGTGCGATGGCGATGGCCGTTACCGCTATAGGTATCGTCATGGTCAAACCGCTTCTCGACAAGTCGCCCTTGTTGTGGGTTATTGAAGTTCGGCTGATTGGCGGTCTGCTGATCTTATTGCTTGGGTTGGTTGTACATCCGAGGCGGGTGGCGATTATTAAATCGCTGAACGTAGCGGGGAGTTGGAAGTACACTTTGTCTGGATCGTTTTTGGGAGCTTATCTGTCGATGATTATCTGGTTGGGCGGGATGAAATTCACCAGTGCTTCGATTGCGGCATCTTTGAACCAAACCAACACTATCTTTATTTTCATCTTTGCCGCCTGGCTACTGAAGGAACCGATCACCCGCCAAAGGTCACTCGGTATTGCCCTGGGTATGCTCGGCTCGGTGATTGTGATTTTTGGTTAATCCTTCTTTTCCTCTAATGAGAAATGTTATTTTAGTAACGGTAAAACTATTTGACAAGTAACAAATATGTTACTATGTAGTAACATGATAATAGCCGATCCGCTCGAAACTGTCTTCAAAGCACTGGCCGATCAAAACCGTCGGAAAATTCTTGATCTATTGAGGCAACAACCGCAAACGACCGGCGATCTGGTAGCGCGGTTCGATAACATCGGGCGGTGCGCTGTAATGAAACATCTCAATATTCTGTACAAAGCCGGGCTGGTTCTCTATCGTCGAGAGGGGCGACTCCGTATGAATTACATAAATCGCGTTCCGATCCGGCAAATTTACGAGAGGTGGATGCACCCGCTGGTCGAGTCAACCAGTTCGCAGATGCTGGCTCTTAAGAAGCATGTTGAGTCGAAGCCCCGATAAATAGAAATGTCTAAATAATGGAGATCAAACAATGACTAATCCAGAAAGCATTATAAAACCAACCGGTGCGATCACCGCCGAGATGGAGCTGACAATCAACGGACCCCGCAAAGTTGTTTGGGATAGCCTCATCAACGATATTGGTCAGTGGTGGCGCAAAGATTTTTACGCTTTTGGAAAAGATGCTAAATTTGTCATAGACCTCAAATTGGGCGGCCATATGTACGAAGATGCTGGTGGTGGAGCCGGGGTGGTTTGGTTTACCATCCTCGGTATCTGGCCGGAGGAAAAATTATATGTCATCGGTCATACCCGTCCTCCCTTTGGTGGCCCGGCATCCGGATTGATTACCTTTGAGCTTGAAGCAAAGAGTGAGATGGAGACAGTTTTCAAAGTTTCCGATACTACTTTTGGTTGTGTCACCGAAGATTTGGTGGCCAGCTCGGTCGAAGGCTGGAAAATGATTTTCGACGAACTAAAAAAGCATGTGGAGAAGAGTTGACCCCACTCGTCGGTTTCTAACCGTGTACAACAGGTGTTGTCCTAATTACAGGTGTCACACAATTTCACTCGAAGAACAAGAACAAATTGTAGGATTCGGCGTCGTTTTGGCTAATGAGGGTAATTATTGTCTTGCTTTTACTCCATGATTGATTATCTTCAGCAAGAGGTAAAAAAAGCTCCATTACTGCGTCATTTGCAGGGCAAATTCTCACCGATGATCTCAAATTTGGAGATCAAGAAATCGTTAAAGAGCCAGTTGTCACCAAGCATTGCTGGCAAGGTTAGAATTATAAGGTTACCAGTATTACCGGGAGGAAATATGCACCGTCTGCAAAGAATTATATCGATCCTGATAATTTCAATTCTATCTTTATTCGCCGTAGCGTTGGGTGATACACCAAAGCAATTAAATTATCAGGGTTCGTTGTCTGATGATACGGGAAACCCGGTTCCTGATGGTTCATTTTATATGCGTTTCCGTCTCTGGACCAACCCAATAGAAGGAGAAGCTGTCTGGGATTCGGAACTAAGAGAAGTGCAGGTAACAAACGGTCTGTTCAATTATAATCTCGGTGATACGGTTCCCCTCAAGGCATCGACATTTCAGGAAAGTCCAGAACTTTGGCTTGGTATAAAAATTGGAACCGACCCGGAAATTTCCCCTCGGACAAAACTGAGATCGGTCGGATACGCCTTTGAAGCAGACCATGCCTTGGCCGCCGACTATGCTTATGGAAGCAGTTGGTACAGTATCTCAAATATGCCGGCCGGTTTTGCCGATGGGATTGATGATAATAATGGTCTTGAGATTGCCTATACCGATTCTGCATACATTAATATATCGGGAGACGTTATGACCGGTGCCTTGGAGACGCCGATGGTAAATCTTGGGATTCCTTATTCCCGGTCCGGGCATCTGAATCTGTTTAGTAGTACTGATGCCCAAACGGTAGTTGAAGCATGGGCGGGCGGATATGGAGGTGTCTTTCGCATAAGTGGTATGGGTGGCAAGGATTTTATTCGGATGGAAACCGATGTCAGTACCGAAAATGGAGGATACTTATCGGTAGCGCGCAACTCAACTCCGCAAATTGGGTTTTCTATAGATGGCAATTTTGCCAATACCCAGCAACCACGCTTAGCTCTCACGGGATCATCACGCTCGGTCACAATGGATATGTCAGCAACGGGGAACGCCTCCGTCAGTCTTCCTGAGAGCGCCATAAGCTCGGTCGAAATGCAGAATGAGCCGGGTGTTGCGGCGACTAATAACGGAGTAACATATACGTTAAATGCCTCATCATCGACGATGCAAGATCTCGAAACAATTACAATCACCATCCCTGCTGACGGGTATATTGTCATTGACGCGATTTTGAATGTCAGAGCGGGTGAAGCGTTAGGCCTAAATCTAAACCAAACACAAATTGATGAATACGTTGGCGGCGGAATTCATTCAGCCTATGTAAATACCTGGGGTGGGGGCGGGATTATTGGCGATCATGAGTACTCCGTTCCTCATAGAAGACTGTTTTATAAGACCGCCGGCACCTACACCTTTCGAGTTGAGGGCAGAACTCACCCGTCGAATTCTTCCGGAGTCGTGGCAAAGGTATGGAGTGCCTGGATGACGGCAATCTATATTCCGACATCGTACGGAGTGGTCGAGAATATTGTGACCGATCCGGGGGATTATCCTTCAGCAGAGGCGATTACTTTTGAAGATCGGGATGGCGTCAGCCAATCGGTTTATAAGGTTGATCTAAGAGACTTGGAAATCAGGGCGACTCGAGCGCGCCTCGAAGCGGAACGGCTGGAGCGTGAATTGGCTGATTTGCAGACGAGCCAACAGAACGAATCGGCTGATCATTAAGTACGTACCATCTACCAAGACCGGTGGGCCATCCGAAAATAAGCGGAGCGTCTTGTCGGGTGGGTTCCCGCTTATAAGCGGTAACAATTATTGCTCAGATTTCTTAGACCACGCGACAACCTGAAAGGGGCGATGCCCCCACTTTCCACACCAATCCACCATTGATTCCGAATCTGTAATACATATCGATGAAGCGATTCATGGCATATTGGAAAGAGCCGTTTGCACAGCACAATCATAATCAACACCGATTTGTGAGGTGAAAAACGGAAAATGAACGAGCAAAGCCAATTAGCTATTACTCTTTGTCACGCTATTGGTTATAGGAGATTTGCGGGGTATCGGTGAGTGAAACAAATTTGGGGCAGACGAGGGCGTCTGCCGCCCACACGCAATACAGCTTCGCCTGCGTCAGGAGCACAGGGCTCCTAACCTACTTTTCTAAACACACGATTCTACGGCCTCCAAAACCACTTTATTTTCCGGGCAAATATGTTATATTCCCGGTTGAAATAGAGGAGTAATTTATCGCGCTACACAGAAAACAACCGATGCATCGGTCGGAAATCAGAGTCATCATCGCCGACGAACGGAAAATCTTTCGCCAGGGGTTGATCTCGCTTTTTACGACTGAGCATGATTTACTGATCGTTGGTGATGCCGGAGAGGGACCGGAACTTGTCGAACTTGCCCAAGTCAAACGGCCCGACCTGGTGCTTTTAAATATCAACCTTCCAGGACTGGATGGAATCGGCGCGGCGCGGCGGATCAAAAAATTACCCAACCCGCCGGAGTTGGTTTTTATGATTAACAACCATAACGAATCGCTGATGCGCGAAGCGTTTTCAATCGGTGCGCGCGCATATTTGCTCCAGGATTGTGATTTCAAGGAGATCGTATTTGCTCTGCG